>NZ_LZMJ01000073.1:0-737 GCF_001665495.1 Rhodococcus sp. 852002-51564_SCH6189132-a | reverse complement strand
GCGTGACCTACGGACCCACCCAGACCTGGACGATCCTGCGGACCCGGCTCGGCTGGAGCCGGCGGCGGCCCGCACGGCGCGCGGTCGAACGCGACGAGGACGCCATCGTCGCCTGGCGCGAGAGATGAGTGGCCGCGGATAAAAAAATAGCGCGGCGCCGAGGTGCATGGATCTGCTTCCAGGACGAAAGCGGCGTCTCGCTGCTCCCGGTGGTCCGCGCAACCTGGGCGCCGAAAGGCGACACACCCGTTCTGCATCACCGGTTCTCCTGGAAACGCCTGTCGATGGCCGGAGTCCTGGCCTATCGGCCCGACCGCAGTCGCAGTGCGTTTGTGTTCTCCATGACCGACGGTGCCTACAACACCGACAAACTCATCGAGTTCCTCACCGAACTGCGTGGCCACTTCGCCGGCGAGAAGCTCATCGTGCTCTGGGACGGACTGATGGCCCACCGGTCCCGGGCGATGACCGCGTGGCTGGCGACCCAGCGCGACTGGCTCCACGTCGAACGTCTCCCGGCGTATGCGCCCGAGCTCAATCCCATCGAACAAGTCTGGGGCAACATGAAATCCACCGAACTGGCCAACCTGTGCCCCGATACTCTCGACGAGGTTCGTGTGGCGACCGAGGCAGGGCTGACCCGGATCGGGTCGAGCTACGACCTGTGTCACGGCTTCCTCGACCACACCAGGCTCTCGTTATGATCTACGCTCACTCAATTACCGAACCATCTTTAA
>NZ_LZMJ01000072.1:0-65022 GCF_001665495.1 Rhodococcus sp. 852002-51564_SCH6189132-a | reverse complement strand
CCGGCGCGACCCTCCCCCCCTGGGGCGCGACCTCCCCCGTTCCCGCGACCGCGGGCCCCGGGTCGCCGTGGCGCTCCCCCCCGGATGCGTGGCCGATTGGGGGGACGCGGCGGGGGGGGGGGGGGGGGCCCCCCCCCACCGGGGGGGGCCCCCCCCCCGCACGCCTAGCTTCCGGAGGCGGTGACGTGCGCACCCGAGGTGGCCCGCAGGTCCTCGAGGAAGGTGCGCGACCAGCGGGCGACGTCGTACTCCATGACGTGCGCGTGCATGGTCTTCATGCGCTTCTTCCGTTCGGCCGGGTCCTCCTCTATCGCTTCCACGATCGCGCGCTTGACGCCTTCGAGATCGTGTGGGTTGACCAGAAGAGCGCGGCGGAGTTCGGCTGCCGCCCCGGCGAATTCGCTGAGCACCAACGAACCGCTGCCGTCGGGGTGGCAGGCGATGTATTCCTTGGCGACGAGGTTCATGCCGTCGCGCAGGGGAGTGACCAGCATGACATCGGCACCGGTGTACATCGCGAGCAGTTCGTCGCGGTCGACCGAGGCATGGAGGTAGTGGACGACGGGGGAACCGAGCCGGGCGAACTCGCCGTTGATCCGACCCACTTCGCGCTCCACCTGGTCGCGGAGTTGTGCGTACGCCGTCAAACGCTCGCGGCTCGGCGTGGCCAACTGCACCATCACGACCTTCTCGGGATCGAGGGTGCCTTCGGCGAACAGCTCGTGCAGGGCCTCGAGACGTACGTCGATCCCCTTGGTGTAGTCGAGCCGGTCGACGCCGAGCAGCATGACCTCCGGATCGCCCAGGTCCCTGCGGATCTCGGCGGCACGCTCCTGAACGGCGGTGTCGCGGGAACGTTCCCGGAGCTGCGCGGAGTCGATGGAGATGGGGTAGGCACCGACACGAACCTGCCGGTCGCCGAGAACGATGGTGCCGCCCGACGAGGTCCCGCGCGGTGCCGGAAGTCCGAAGAGCCGGTTGGCGAGATAGAGGAAGTTCTGTGCCCCGCCGGGGAGATGGAAACCGACGAGATCGGCGCCGAGCAGACCGTCGACGATCGCCTTCCGCCACGGCAACTGCAGGAACAGTTCGGTAGGCGGGAAGGGGATGTGGAGGAAGAAACCGATCGTGACGTCGGGCCGGAGTTCACGCAACATCCGGGGAACGAGCTGGAGCTGGTAGTCGTGCACCCACACCGTCGCCCCGGGGGCAGCGGCACGGGCCGCGGCCTCGGCGAATCGCTGATTGACCGCGCGATAGGTCCGCCACCACCGGCGATCGAAAGTGGGTGGGATGAGCGCGTCGTGGTAGAGCGGCCACAGAGTGTCGTTCGAGAAACCCTCGTAGTACTCCTCGACCTCCTGGGAGGACAACTCCACCGGATACAGCGAGAGCCCGTCCTCCTCGAAGGGATCGACCGTCACGTCGGGAGTGCCGGGCCAGCCGACCCAGGCGCCACTGTTGGACCTCAGGACGGTCTCCATCGCGGTCACCAGGCCACCGGGGCTGCGTCGCCAGACCGGCGGGCCACCGTCGGTCGGCGTCTCGAGATCCACCGGCAAACGGTTGGCGACCACGACGAAATCGTCGGAGTTCGGTTCGTTCATAATCCCGCCTTCGTGCAACTGCCTTACGGCGAACCAATCCCACATGTTCGAAATCGACTACTTCTTGTTATCAAGGCGGGTAGGGGGCCGCAAATTGCGTGCACCGCTGCGGGCCTTCGACCAGCAGTTCTCCGGAAAATCAGCTTTCGCTCGGCAGGGGAGCAGCCGGGTTGTCGAACATTTCGTCGATACGCTTCTTGATCTCCGCGGTACTGAATCGCACGCCCTGGTGGAGGGCTGCGGGCGGGAAGAAGGTGGCGCCGGAAACGGGGCTCTGCTCGAGCATCGTCGAGGTCCTTTCGGAAAACAGGCGGAGATGGACCGGGACCTTTGTGGTCGCGGTCGGTGAAGTGACGAGGATCGGCCTGCGTCGTGGCCCGAACGATTCAGCTCGCGGGGTTCGCCGCGAAGAGATCTATGAGTGCCTTGCAGAATGCCGGCAGGTCGCCGGGGTTGCGGCTCGAGACCAGGTTGCGATCGACGACCACCTCTTGATCGACGACGTTTCCGCCGGCGTTGCGGATGTCGGTACGAACGCTCGGATACGACGTGAGGGTGCGGTCGCGCACCACGTCGGCCTCGACGAGCATCCACGGTCCGTGGCAGATCACGCCGACCGGGCGCCCGGAGGTGACGAACTCCCGCACGAACGACACGGCCTTGTCGTCCTGGCGCAGCTGATCGGGATTCGTGGTTCCACCGGGAAGCACCAGGCCGTCGAAGTCGCCGGGGGAGACCTCCGAGACGAGGTGATCGACGGTGTATTTCCCTGCGGCGTTGACGTCCTTCTCCATTGCCTGGATCTCGCCCTGCTCGATCGAGACGAGTCGGACGGTGGCGCCCTCGTCCTCGAGAGCTTTACGCGGCTCGACGAACTCGACCTCCTCGACTCCGTTCGTCGCGAGAATTGCGATGGTCAGTCCGGACAGTCGTGCCCCATCGGCGGAATTCATGTTCGTGTGTCCTTTCTCGGCTGCTGTCGGAATTACCCGGCTCGGATGGTGTGAAACGCGGGCTCTCACGCCTTTTTCCACCCTCGGCGTCACCTGGGGGAAAGGTTGCCGGTCGCGGGCCCCTCCAGCAGAGTGCCGTCGGCAGTGAATCGGGAGCCGTGCAGCGGGCAGTCCCACGACGACTCCGCGTCGTTCCACCGCAGGATTCCGCCGAGGTGCGGGCAGACCGCGCTCACGCGGTGCGTCCGGCCGTCGACCGTGGACACGCCGACGGGACGTCCGCAACTGCGTACCACCCGTCCCTGTCCTTCTTCCGGCTTTGATCCGGAGGACGTCGCGGCCTGCAACCAGCCCTTGGCCATGTGCAATGCGACGGTGGTATTGAGTTTGGCTGCGGTGGGAATGCCGGTCACCAGTTCGGTGCGCCATGCCGCCATGGCGGGCGCCCACGCCTCGACCTCGGGATCCGGCGACTCCGAGAACCGGGACGCGATGATGTGCGCCGCCGCGACCCCGCCGGTCATGCCCCACTTGCCGAAGCCGGTCGCCACCCAGATCCGGTCGGCACCGGGCAGGACGGGCCCGACCTCGGGGAGGCTGTCCATGTTCGTGTAGTCCTGCGCCGACCACCGGTACAGTTCGTGGGCGCCGGGGAAGGTCCGTTGGCTCCATCGCAGCAGGTCGTCGTATGCGGAGCGGGTCGAATCGTGCCGGCCGACGACGTGTCCGTTGCCGCCGACGAGCAGTAGTCGATCCGCCGACGAGGACGTTCCCGCCGCAGAGGCGGTGCGGAGCGACCGGGTGGGACTGTCCGCGGACAAGAACATCCCTTCCGGCGGGCCACCGGGCACTTCGACGGCGATGGAGTACGAGCGGTCGGGTTCCATCCTGGCGAAGAATGCACCGCGGTCCAGGATGGGGATGCCGGTTGCAAGTACGACGCGATCTGCACGGATGTTGCCGTCGTCGGTGCGGACGATGCATCCTGCGTCCTCGGTGTCCACGGTCTTCACGCGCCGCCCGACGAACACTTCGGCGCCGCACGCACGCGCCCGGTCGACCGCCGTGAACAGAATGGGCATGGGATCGACCTGCACCTGGTCGGGAATCGTGACCGCCGCGGCCACGCCGAAGGGCAGCGGGATCTCACCGACCCTCTCGGCCGGTAACCCGGCGGCGCGGCAGTGGTGGTATTCCGCGTCGATCATGCTCACGTTCGACGGATCCTGCGCGTAGGTATAGGCGTCCGCACGGTCGAAGTCGAGTCCGTGCCGCGTGCAGAAATCGACCACCCATCGTTGTGCCGCGAGGGTGCCGTCGACATATCCCTGACGGATCGCACCGGAATGTCTGCGGCCGATCTGCGACAGGCGTGTGCCCTGCAGGACGCTGACCTTGCCGGTGGTGTTCCCGGTGGTCACCGCCCCGATGTCCCGGGCTTCGAGCACCGCAACGCGCAGTCCCCTCTCAGCGAGGAGCAGCGCCGTCACGGTGCCCGTGATCCCGGCGCCGACGACCACGATGTCGTAGCGCTCCCGGCGGGCCGTCCAGTCGTCGTACGTCGCGATGTGCGGGGCGCGATCCCGCCAGAGGGACACCGTGGTCTCGGTAGGCATATGCGCTGGTTACCTCCCCGGCCGGACCGGTAAACGGGGCGCTGCGGGAGCCTCTCGCATCGTTGTTTCCGGTTCGTGATCCGAACCGGGTGTTTCGATGCCGGACAGGTGTGGGTAAACCGCAGTACCACGTCGCGTAAGGCGAAATAAATCAACCGGTTTCGTGGGTGTCCCACGGGAGGTTCCAGTGCTGTCTTCTGAGATCGACGATTTCGGTGGGGGTGAGGGCGTCAGCCGCACCCACCGAGGTGGAAGCGTGCGCTCCCGAGTCGTTCGGGGCGCGGTACGCGCACTCGCGAAGCCGGTCGTCGGGGCATGGATGGCCCGGCCCGACCTCGCGTGGCCACTGTCGGTCGTCGACGGCGCTGCGTCCCTCCTCCCCAAGCCCTCCGGAGCCCAGTACGTGGACGTCGACCTGGGCGCGTGCAGTGCAGAGTGGATCCGCGCGGAAGGACGATCGACCAAGCGCGCGGTGCTGTACCTGCACGGTGGCGCGTTCCTGATGTGCGGATTGAACACTCATCGTTCGCTGGGGGTAAGCCTGTCGGATCGCGCCGACGGCGCGGTGCTCAGCGTCGACTACCGCATGCTGCCGAACGCTCCCATCGCACACGCGGTGGACGACGCGGTACGCGGTTACGAGTGGTTGTGCGAGAAAGGTTATCGGGGAGAGGACATCGTCGTCGCAGGCGACTCCGCCGGGGGATACCTGTCGTTCATGACGGCCCTGGCCATCGCGGAATCCGATCTGCCCCGCCCCGCCGGAATCGTCGCGCTGTCGCCCCTCGTCGACCTCGATTCCGATCGTCGCGCCGAACACGACATGCAGGCGGCCTGCCCCATGTTCCCCGGATCGGCCGTGCAGTCGCTCGTACGCTACATCGAGGGCACCCATACCCGTCTGACCGTCGACGGGGAGCCCGGACCGCTGATGTGCCCGCTCGACAACGACCTCAGTGTGCTGCCCCCGGTGATGATCCACGCCGGTCACGACGAATTGCTGCGCAGCGACGCAGAATCCATGGCGCGGGCCGTGCGGGAGGCAGGGGTCAGCTGCGACCTGCACCTGTGGCGACACCAGGTGCACGCCTTCCCGATCTTCGCCGACAGCGTTCCCGAGAGTCGGCGTGCGCTCGCCGAGGCCGGCCGGTTCGTGCAGTCCGTGACGGACACGACCGGTCGTGCGCAACGGTCCGTCGTCACGCCGATCTCTCGCTACGTCTCCGATTCCGCAGTCGCCTGAGCACTGCAGTGCTCTGAGAACTGCAGTGCTCTGAGAACTGTAGTGCTCTGAGAACTGCAGCGGCCCGAATCAATTGGAGTCGGGACCGCTCGGTCGCGGCACTCGTGACCGAGCGGTCCCGGAACCTTCTACAGCACCTACTGCTGCGAACTACCCGAGTGGGCGAATTCCAAGGTTCCGAGATCGGCTTCCGCCACCTCGAAAGGCATCGTCAGCACGGTCGCGGTCGCCCACCCCCGGCACACGAGAACGGCGTCGCTGTCGTGGGATTCGTCGAGTTCGACCGCCCGGAAGGTGACCGGCAAGGCGCGGGAGATGTCGCCGTCGTCCTCGACCTCCCCGATCTCGGCCTGGACGGCACCGAATCCTGCCAGAGGAGCACTGCGCAGTCCGCGTAACTCGTGGACGGGCATGTCGGGGATGTTGACGTTGAGAACCGTGCCCGGACGGCTGTGTTCGACGGCCCACTCGAGAGCGCGACGGGTCACCAACTCGGCGGTCTCCCACTGCGACGGAGCTGTCCCGTTGAGGGACAATGCGACCGCGCGGGCACCGTGGGTGGCCGCGGTCAGGGCTGCACCCACCGTGCCCGAATGCAGGATCGCGTGACCGGTGTTGGGGCCCAGGTTGATTCCGGATAACACGATGTCCGGTGCCGTCCCGAACGCGCCGTACGAGGCGAGGAAGGTGATCAACGCCGGAGATGCTTCCACCGCATAGGATTCCACCTCGGGCAGGTCGTCGAGCGGGCGACGGCTGAGCAGGAGTTTTCCTTCGTCCTGGAGAGCGGTCAAGGATGCACTGGCGCCGCTGCGCTCGACATGGGGCGCCGCGACCTGCACGTCGAATCCCGCCGCGACGGCGAGGCGGGCGAGCAGGGCGAGACCGGGACTGTCGATGCCGTCGTCGTTGACGATCAGTGCTTTCATGAACGCTTCCCCTTCACCTTCCGGACCTCCACCTTCTCGGCCATCTTCTCCACAGCGCCACGATGCCCCGTCGCCAGACCGCGGCGCGTGACGTTGACCGCACCTGCTGCGGCGCCGAGACGCAGCGCGTCCTCGAACTTCGCGCCCGCGGCGTAGGCCGACGCGATGCCGGCGGTCATCGAATCTCCGGCACCGTGGTGGTCCACGGTCTGCACCGAGGGTGCCTCCACCTCCCAGATGGTTCCGTTGTCCAGTGCGATCGCCGGATCGCCGGCGCGGGAGATCACCACCGAGGCGGCACCTTCGTCGTGGAGACGGTGCAAGGCCTCGATGAGATCGTCGAGATCCTCGGACTTCGCGCGACCGTCCTCGATGAGATCCTCGTGGCTCACCTTCAGCACGGTCACCCCGCCTTCGAGGGCCGCACCGAGGGTGGGGCCGGACAGATCGGCGACGACCGGGATGCCGAGGGCTCCCAGATCGGCGCACAGGCGCGTGTACACCTCGCTCGGTACGGCGTCGTCGTTGTGCGGTCCGCCCAGCATCGCGACCTTCGCGCACATCGCGGACGCCAGCGACGCGCTGAACAGATCGTCGGTCTCGTGACGGGTGAGTGCCGGCGGGTCGATCTCCACGATCTCCTTCCGTTCGCCCTCGCGCCGGTCGTGGATGTAGGAACCGTTGGGTGATGCGGTCTCCACGGCATGCACCGTCACGCCTTCGCGGTTGATCATGTCGACGAGGATCGTGCCGGACTCGCCGCCGAACGGTCCGCACAGGTGCACGTCCATTCCCAGGGTCGCCGCCATGCGGCCGATCCAGAATCCCTGCCCGCCGGGATGGACGTGCAGTTCGGTGCTTCCGTCGGGTGCCTTCTCGAGGGTTACCGTGAGGAGCGGGGACGGCGCGAAGACGAAGGCGTACGGGTTGGAGGAGGGGGTGTTCTCGGATTCCATGCCCGCCCGGATACCCCCTCCGAACAGCGATGACACCCGGCGTCGTGTGACACCTGCGGAAGCGGGGTATGCGTCTGCCGCAAGCGAGCTGTCGTCCAGAGGATGAGGAGCGGGCATGGCCAGGATCGCGACGATCGAGACTTCGGTGGCACCGGCGCGTGTATGGGAGATCCTCGCCGACGGCTGGCGGTACGCGGCATGGGTGGTGGGTGCGTCGCGCATCCGGGCCGTCGACCCCGCCTGGCCGCAACGGGACACCCGGATCCATCATTCGGTGGGTCTGTGGCCTCTCCTGCTCGACGACCACACCGAGGTCAGCGAGGTGGTGCCCGAACGGCAACTGGTGCTGCGCGCACGTGCCTGGCTGTTCGGCAAGGCCGAGATCGCGATCTCGCTCGAACCCACCCACGACGGCGGCACCCGCATCACGATGGCCGAACACGTCGTCGAAGGACCGTACGCCCTCGTCCCCGATCGCGTACAGGAGGAAATGGTGTTGCCACGGAACCAGGAATGCCTGAGACGGTTGGTGCTGCTCGCCGAAGGCGCCACCGAATGAGCGACGCGACGGTCGATGCGGTCGTCATCGGCGCCGGACCCAACGGTCTGACCGCCGCCGCGGTGCTCGCCGACGCCGGATGGGACGTCCTCGTACTGGAGGAACAGCCCGAACCCGGTGGAGCGGTGCGCAGCGCAGAACTTCACCCGGGATACTGCGCCGATCTGTTCAGCGCGTTCTATCCGCTCGGTGTGGCCTCACCGGCCTTCCAAGCCCTCGATCTCGCGTCGCACGGCCTCCGCTGGGTGCGTTCCCCGAAGGCCTTCGGTCACCCGCTGGGCCCCGACGACGAGGACGCGATCGTCGTCTCTCCGGATCCGACCGATACGGCGGCCGACCTCGAGCGTCGCTACGTCGGTGACGGGGAAGCGTGGCTGGCGCTGTTCGACCAGTGGAAGCAGGTACGCGGCGCGCTTCTCGAACTGCTCCTCGGTCCGTTCCCGCCCGTCCGGGGTTCCGTGGACCTGCTGCGCACCATGAAGACGGGAGATCTGCTGCGCTACGCGCGCATGCTCGCGCTGCCCGTCACCCGGATGTCGTCCGAGTTGTTCGGCGGTTCGGCGGCGCGGCTGCTGCTCCTGGGCAATGCCATGCATGCCGACACACCGCCCGAGGCGCCCGGCAGCGGCGTGATGGGTTACATGCTCACGATGCTCGCGCAGGACGTCGGATTCCCCGCGCCGGTCGGCGGCGCGGGAGCGCTCACCGACGCGCTGGTCCGGCGCGGCGCCGCAGCGGGTGCCCAGCTGCGGTGCGACTCGCCGGTCGTCGGCGTGGAGGTGCAGGGCGGGAAGGTCTCCGCAGTCCGGATCGCCGGTGGCGAGCGGGTGAAGGTGCGACGTGCCGTCCTCGCCGATACCTCGGCCCCGGCCCTGTACACGCGGCTCCTCCCGGCCGACGCCGTCGGGCCACGGGTACTCGACGACCTGCGCAAGTTCGAATGGGACACCCCGGTCGTGAAGGTGAACTACGCGCTCGACGGCCGCGTGCCGTGGCGTTCGCCCTCGTTGAGCGGGGCCGGCACGGTGCACGTCGGTGCCGATACGGACGCGATGATCCGGTGGTCGGCCGATCTGTCCACCGGGGTCGTCCCCGAGTCGCCCTTCCTCCTCTTCGGGCAGATGACCACCACCGACACGACGCGGTCGCCCGAGGGAACCGAAAGCTGCTGGGCCTACACACATCTGCCGCGGGGCATCACCGACGACGCGTCCGCCGACCACCTCGCCGAACGCGTCGACGCGCAACTCGAGTCCTACGCACCGGGTTTCGGTGCACGCGTGGTCGGCCGGCACGTCCAGCGACCCGGCGACCTCGAAGCGGCCGACGCAAATCTCGTCGGCGGCGCCGTCAACGGTGGAACCGCGCAGGTCCACCAGCAGTTGTTCCTGCGGCCCACTCCCGGTTTCGGTGGACCGCGGACCCCGGTCGAAGGGGTGTATCTCGCCAGCTCGGGTGCGCATCCGGGCGGGGGAGTCCACGGCATGGGTGGCTGGAACGCCGCTCACGCCGCACTCGCGGACGGCAAACGCACCGCTCCGGTGACCCGACGCGTGCGAAATGCCGCTCGCCGGGTGCTGTTCTCGTGATCGCTGGGCCTCCCACGCGGAACGGTGGCGTGTTTCACACGGAAGTCGCGCGGGTATCCGCCCGCGAACGGACGGATGCGGGTTTTCGGCCCGGGGTGGTGGAGATGCCGTCGAACTCGAGATACCGAGGTGGTGTGACGTGACAGCTTCCCTGGCGCTGGACGGATCGGATTCGCCGCGGGTATGGCGTCTTCCGGGGGTGTACCGCCCCCAAGAGGATTCGTATCTGCTCGCAGGCGCGCTTGCGGACGCAGGCGGTACGAAGGGTGCGAAGGTGCTCGACTTCTGCACCGGGACAGGGTTTCTGGCGGTGAACGCCGCCATGCTCGGTGCTTCGTCGGTGACGGCCTTCGACATCAACCCGCGAGCCGTGTTCAGCGCCCGCGTCAACGCGTGGTCGCGCCGGCTGCCGATCCGTGCCCGGCAGGGAGGCCTGGACGAGGCGTTGCGCCACGGTCCGTTCGACATCGTCTTGTCGAATCCGCCGTACGTTCCGTGCGACGGGGAGAACCGCGACCCGCGCTGGGATGCCGGCGCCGACGGACGCTGCGTGCTCGATCCGTTGTGCGACAGCCTGCCCACCCTGCTCACGCCCGGCGGATTCGCGCTGATCGTGCACTCCGAGTTCACCGGTGTGGAGGCGACACTGTCCCGGCTGCGCGAGGCGGACCTCAAGGCATCCGTCGTCGCCCGCAGCCGTATCCCCTTCGGACCGGTCCTTCGCAACCGCACGGACTATCTGTACTCGTCGCAGCTGGCGGAGCCCGGGGCACTGACCGAGGAGGTGGTCGTCGTCCGCGCCGACCGCCCCCGCACGAGGAGTTGAGAACGTGAGCAAGGCACCGAAGATCACGCAGCTCACCGCCGACGGAGAGTGCGAAGCGCGGGTCGTGCGGCAGGTGAGGGGCGGTCCCACCCTCGTCGAGGGCCCGGTGCGGATCGTCGAGGACGACGGCGCCGAGACGGTCTCGGACCGTTTCGTGGTGGCCGTGTGCCGGTGTCACCGCAGCGCGCTGTACCCCCTCTGCGACACCAGCCATCGCGCACTCCGTACGCCGAAGGCGGCGGCGCGCACCGACACCTAGGCATCGAACTAACCTTCCGGTCCGGGCCGGTCCCTGCACAGGGGCCGGCCCGGACGTCGTTCCGGGATCCCGGGCCGCCGGTCGGCCTGTCGTATCGGGGCGGGGTCGTAAGGGTCCGGAAACGACGAATCCCGGGTGCCGTGAGCACCCGGGATCCGCAGTTCTGCCTCGTGCCGGACGTCTCCTTCCGGCACGGACGATCGACAGGGGGTCAGTACCAGTGCGCGCGTCCGCCGATCGCCCGGCCCGTCGCGCCCAAGATCGCAAGGATCACGCCGATCACCAGAAGTATCACTCCGAGTGTGGTGAGGATCGAGATACCGGTGAAGAACCCCACCACCAACAGAATCAGACCCAGAATGATCATTGTCGCCACCTCAGATGTCATGACCGAAACCTGGAAGCCTCGGTGCCCGGCGATCGAATAACCGGGTTGGTCCGTTTCCAAACGTTTGTGACTCGCCTGATCCGGACAAATTCATTCGACGCAGGTCACGGGACGTCCGGTGCGCCCGGATGTTTGGATTCCACCGTGCCTCGGGTATTCGCCTTCCGACACACCCGAGAGCATTCCGGAGGAAGATATGTCGAACTCGAGCTATACGGTTCCCGGTCTGAGCGATGCCGACGGCTCGCGCACCGCGAAGATTCTCCAGGAGCGCCTGAGTGCCTACAACGACCTGCACCTCACGCTGAAGCACATCCACTGGAACGTCGTCGGTCCGAACTTCATCGGCGTCCACGAGATGATCGACCCGCAGGTCGAGCTCGTGCGCGGATACGCGGACGAGGTCGCCGAGCGGATCGCCGCGCTCGGTGCGTCGCCCAAGGGCACGCCGGGCGCCATCGAGAAGAACCGCACGTGGGACGACTACTCGGTCGGCCGCGACACCGCGCAGGCGCACCTCGCTGCGCTGGACCTCGTCTACGACGGCATCATCACCGACAACCGCAAGGCGATCGACGAGGTCGGCAAGCTCGACCCGATCACCGAGGACGTCCTGATCGGCCAGACCGGCCAGCTGGAGAAGTTCCAGTGGTTCGTCCGCGCCCACCTCGAGAACGCTGCCGGTATTCTCCCGAACGCCGATGCGCAGACGGAGAAGGACGCAGCGGAATCGGCCCGCTGACCGGGACATTCGGACGATACCGACGATGCCGATGGCTTCCACACCCCGAACCGGTCTGCCACGACGCATCGTCGTCACCGGAGCGAGCGGAAATGTCGGCACGGCGCTCCTGCGCAGGCTGGCCGCTCACCCCGCACAACTCGATATCGTCGCGATCGCGCGCCGGATTCCCCCGGCGCGCGATCCGTATGCGGCGGCGAAGTGGTGCGCCGTGGACCTCGGGGCTCCCGACGCCGCCCGGGTCCTGACTCCGATCTTCGCGGAGGCCGACGCCGTTGTGCACCTGGCCTGGGGATTCCAGCCCTCGCACCGTCGCGACTATCTCCGGCGGGTGGCGGTGGACGGCACCCGCGCCGTCATGACGGCCGCCGCCGACGCCGGTGTCGCGCACGTGATCCACATGTCCTCCGCCGCCGTGTACTCCGAGGGCGCCTACCGTCGGGAGGTCGACGAGTCGTGGGCCCGCGAAGGCGTGCCCACCTGTGTCTACAGCGTCGACAAGGTTGCGGCGGAGACATTCCTCGACGACTTCGAGTCCGGCACGAACGTGCCCGTCCTCACCCGTTTCCGCCCGGGATTCATCGGGCAGCTCGTCTCCGGCTCGGGCCTCGAACGCTACGTGCTGCCCGAGTTCGTGCCCGCCGGCATCACGAACCATCTGCCGTTGATCCCGATCGATCACAAGCTCACGATTCCCGCCGTGCACTCCGACGATGTGGCGGACGCGCTGGTCGCAGCGCTCGAGCGACGGGTGCCCGGTCCGTTCAACCTGGGTGCACCGACCCCGGTGGGAGCGCGGGACTTCGCCGCTCCGTTCGACTGCCCGACGATTCCGGTGCCGCGATGGGGTCTGTCGGCGCTCGCCGAAGCGACCTGGCGCCTACGGTTGCAACCGGTGCAGGGCGGATGGATCGACCTCGCCTACACCTGCCCGATGCTCAACTGCAGAAGGGCCCGCGAGGAACTCGGATGGTCGCCGAAGTACGACGGTCCCGAGGTGTGGTCCGAGACGGTGCGCGGCATGCGCAGCGCGACGGGCACCGACAGCCCCGTCCTCTCTCCGCGCAGCGCGCGCGAACGACTCGCCGCGCTCGTCGAACGTGGGCCCATCGGCCGGCGGATACCGCCGTAACACTCTCGGCCGTAACGCTCTCCTGCGCAGAGCCATCCGCCGCCCTCCGTCGTCCCCTGCTGGGCCGGGAAGGGCGGGTTCGTGGAGGGCTGGTTTCGTGGAGGGCCGGATGCGGTATCCACCACCATGACGAAACCATCGAATCGAGCTCACGCTCCCACCACTGCGTCCCGAGCTTCGGGCTGGGTCGGATACGCCTGCATCCTCGCGGGGATCGCTGTCGTCGCTCTCGTCCTCTACGCGGCGGGCGACGGATTCGAGGGATGGGTGATCGTCGGAGCCATCGCTGCCGCCGTGCTCATCGTCGTCGGCGTGGTGATGTCCGCGCTCAACCTCCGTCGACGCCGCCTCCGCGGGTCCGGTGGCACCCCCACACACGAACCCGGCCTGATCGACTGAGCCGGGACCCCGGCACCGACGAGTGGAGCCCCGGGACGCACTGTCCCGGGGCTCCACTCGCTGACTCGTACCCGAGTGTCAGGCCGGTGCCTCCGCCGACGTGAGGAGCGAGCTGTGACCGGCGGTCCAGCTGCCCAGCAGATGGCTTCCGAGCCGGCCCTCGAGGAACTCGATGGCCTGCGCACCGAACGAGATGTCCTGCGCCCGAGACGGATCCTGTTCGATCATGTAACCCACCACGTCATGCCGCAGGACGAGCTCGTGGACGGCGTCGGCCTCGATGTGCTCGGAGTAGAAGAGGACGCACGCGTCGTCGGCGCCCAGACGCTCGAGAGCCTCGACCATGCGGCGGGCGCTGGGGGCGGTGGTGATCTCGGCCGCGGCGAACATCCCGACCAGCATCGGCGTATATGCGCGGTGCAGACCGCACAACGACATGAAGTTCACCGTTGCAAGGGTGACGGCGGGAACGACGTCGAGATAGCCCAGATAGTCGTCCTTCAGGCCGGCGGCGAGCAGCAGGTCGGCGAACAACCGCGAGTGCATGCGCTCGGCCCGACCTCCGCCGTACTCGTCGAACTCGACGGCGACCAGCGCGGCTTTGGCGCGACCGGACAGTCGAGGGATCGCGAGGGCGTGCGGGTCCGCTTCCTTGAGGTGGTAGATCGAGCGATGCACGAAGAACTCGCGCATCATCTTCCACGTGCCGTTCGCGGCGAGCTCGTGGGAGACACCCCACGAGTCGTCCGGCTCGCGGCACAGGTCCTCGAGGACACCCTGCGGATCGTCGGAAGCCGGGACGTCGGCGCGCAGCCGATCGAGGAAGATGCGCTCGAGACGCGCCCGGACCCCGAGCGGGCCCGGTGCCCATTCCCAGGCCGGGTCGACGCTCGCGAACCCGCGGTAGTGGAGCTCGTAGAGAACGGCCAGGGCGAGTTGGACGTCCTCGCCGTAGGCATCCGCGCCGTCGGTCGCGACGTCCCACACGGCATCGTCCACCGGGCCACCGAGTCGCTCGACGATCTCGGCGGAGATGGGTCCGCGGGGCGTGGGAAGCGGAGCGTCGTGCACGTCGCACATCCGGGTCTCATGAGCCATACGCCGGGGTTACCCTCTCGGAGCAGTGCAGAAACGACCCGTCGGTCGGTGCAGAAACGACCCGTCGGTCGGTGCAGAAACGACCCGTCGGTCGGTGCGGACCGGGGAAACGGGCGTGAATATCGATGCAGCCTGTGGGTATCCGGCGGCCATGAGCGAGGACCGCGAACGAGAACCACACACCATCGACTATCCCGGTGAGACCGACGAGATGGCCGAGCGCCCCGCCGACGAGATGCGCGATTACGTCGGCCGCGGGTTGCTGTCCGGCCGCAAGGCCCTCGTCACGGGCGGCGACTCCGGCATCGGACGGGCGGTCGCCGTCGCCTTCGCGAAGGAGGGTGCCGACGTCGCGATCGCGTACCTCGAGGAACACCGCGACGCCGAACACACCGCAGACCTGGTGCGACGCGAGGGCCGCACATGCCACGTGATCGCGGGCGACCTCGGCGACGCGCAGCACTGCCGGGCGGTGGTGGCCGAGACGGTCGAGCAACTCGGCGGCCTCGACATCCTCGTCAACAATGCCGGCACCCAGCAGCCCGTCGACGATTTCGCCGAGTTGAGCGAGGAGCAGTGGCGCCACACCTTCGCCGTGAACATCGACAGCTTCTTCCACGTGACGAAGGCGGCCCTGCCGCATCTGACGCCGGGCGGTTCCGTCATCAACACCGCGTCGGTCAACGGTCTGCGCGGCAACAAGACGCTCATCGACTACTCGGCGACCAAGGGCGCGGTGATCGCCCTGACCTACTCGCTCGCACAGGCACTGCAGGACAGGCAGATCCGCGTGAACTGCGTGGCGCCCGGACCGGTGTGGACACCGTTGATCCCGGCGACGATGGACGCGGAGAAGGTCTCCGAGTTCGGGCAACAGGCCCCTTTCGGCCGCGCCGCGCAGCCCGACGAGATCGCCCCGTCCTACGTCTTCTTCGCATCGGAGACGATGTCGTCGTACTACAGCGGTGAGGTACTCGCCCCGCTCGGCGGCGAGACCATGCCGGGCTGACCGGGTGAGCCGGTAGAGAGCAAGAACGGTCGGGCGGCGGCCGGGGTCTGCGCGCGACACTGAACGCATGACCTTCGGCCGTGACCGACTGCGGGAACTGCTCGACGCCGTTCTCGACGAGAACAACGCAACCCTCGAACGGATGGCGCAGCACGCCTACGCGTCGCAGTGGCACTTCAGCCGCACCTTCGCGGTGGGCACCGGCGAGTCGCCGGTGGCGTTGCGGCGCCGGGTGATGCTCGAGCGTGCCGCCTGGCAACTGCGTCACGGCAGTTCGGTCACCGATGCGGCGTTCGCCGCCGGCTACGACAGCGTCGAAGGGTTCGCCCGGGCCTTCGTCCGTGCCTACGGATATCCGCCCAGCGAGGCCGCCCGGGTGCTCGGCACCGGCCGTAGGGATCCCGGGGCGCCTGCGCCCGTCGACCACTGGGCGCCTGCGCCCGTCGACCCCGGGGCGCCCGCACCCGTCGACCACTGGGCGCCCGCGCCCGTCGATCACTGGTTGCCCGCCCCCAACGGCGTACATTTCCATCCGCCCACCAATCTCTGGGTCGAGGAGGACGGAGGGCGGTCCACCGCGCCCGACTACCCGGCCGCCGAGGTCCTCGCGCAGATGGTGCAGCACGACCTCGCGGACACCCGCTATCTCCTCGCGCGCGCCACCGAGCTCGACGACGACGAGCGCGACCGGATCAGGTTCCCCGGACTGGTGGTCCTCGAATGGGACGGTCCGGAGGAATCCGTCTCACGTGTGCTCGGCAACCTGGTACGTGCCAAGGAGATGTGGTTGGCCGCGATGGCCGGCGCTGACCACCCCGAGGATTCTGACAACGGGATCGACTCTCTGACAGTGCGTTTCGAGGAAGTTGCTCCGCGCTGGGTGGAGACGATCCGCGACATCCATCGCCGCGGCGCCTGGGGCGACGTGCTCATCGACGCCCTGTGCGACCCTCCCGAGAGCTTCGTCCTCGGGGGAGTGGTCGCCCACGTCCTCACCTTCGCCGCACACCGCCGTCAACTCGCGCGGCACATGATGCGGGCGGTCGGGCTCGACGTCGATCACGGAGATCCACTCGACTGGAACAGGAGCAGCTCATGACCCGGATGATCTACTACACCGCAAGCACACTGGACGGCTTCCTCGCCACCGAGGACCATTCGCTCGACTGGTTGCTCACCCGGGAGTCCGGTGACGGCGGGCCGTTCGACTACGAGAAGTTCATCGCCGGTATCGGCGCCATCGTCATGGGATCGTCCACCTACCGCTGGGTGCTCGACCATGCAGGCGAGGACAAGTGGGAGTACGACCTGCCCTGCTGGGTGTTCACGCATCACGACGACCTGCCCGTCGCCCGGGCAGGCGACGAACCCGGCGACATCCGCTTCACGCAGAAGGACGTCCGTCAGGTCTACGACGAGATGGCCGAGGCCGCGAACGGCCGCGACCTGTGGATGGTGGGCGGCGGTGATCTCGCCGGACAGTTCGCCGAGCGCGGTCTGCTCGACGAGCTCGTCGTCTCCTTCGCGCCGGTGACCATCGGTTCCGGCCGTCCGTTGCTCCCGCTACACGTGGAGATGCGCCTCACCGAGCTCGGGCAGAGCGGCGAGTTCGCCGTCCTCCGCTACGAGGTGCTGAAGGAATCCACCGGTCGGTTGTGATGCGAGTCACGTGCAGGTACCGTCGGCATCGAGAGGGACACACCTCGTCCGAGGAGGCCGGTCGTGAAACTCAATCTGTTCGTAGCCTGGAGCGCCTATGCGCTCGCACTCGCCTCGATCCTGATGATCGCCCTGACGATCGTCGCCGCGGGGTACGGATTCTCGGGCTGGGCGCTCGTCGCGGCGCTCGGCGCTGTCGTCGCACTCGGCGCGGCATTCGGCATGATGGCCGGAACCGTGCGCCGAGACCACAGACGGCACTACGACACCCCGCATCTGTTCTGAGGGTGATACCTGACGCGAGTCGGTGAAAGCCGACTCGCATCACTCACACGACATCACGACTCTGCGAGTCTGTGACATCACGACTCTGCGAGTCTGTGACATCACGACTCTGCGAGTCGGCGCTTCTCCGTTTCGATGTCGAAAGTCGGCTCCGGCCAATCGAGGTCGAGACGTTCGAACGCGTCGATGAGCAGTTCCGTCACCGCGAGGCGGCTGTACCACTTGCGGTCGCACGGTACGACGTACCAGGGCGCCTCGTCGGTGCTGGTCCGATCCAGCACGTCCTGATAGGCCTGCTGGTACTGCGGCCACAGGGCGCGCTCCGAGACATCGCTCGGGTCGTACTTCCAGTGCTTGTCGCGGCGCTCGAGGCGCTCGGCGAGGCGCTTCTTCTGCTCGTCCAACGAGACGAACATCGCGACCTTCACGATGGTCGTGCCCTCCCGGACGACTTCGCTCTCGAACCGGTTGATCTCGTCGTAGCGTCCGCGCCAGACATTCTCCGGCACCAGTGATCTCACCCGCGCGACCAGCACATCCTCGTAGTGCGACCGGTCGAAGACGCCGAGCTGACCGTTGCGGGGGAGGGCCTTCGCGATCCGCCACAGGAAGTGGTGCCGTTTCTCCTCCTCCGTCGGCACCCCGAAGGCTTTATGGTCGACGCCCTGCGGGTCGATTTGGCCGACGACGTGACGCACCATGCCGCCCTTCCCGGCGGTGTCCATGCCCTGCAGGATCAGCAGCACCGAGCGGGTGCCGCCGGTCCGCCCCTCGGCGAACAGCATCTCCTGCAGATCGGAGAGGATGGCACCACGTTCGGCGAACAGACGTTCGCCGAGTGCCTTGTCGCCGTCGAATCCCGGGGTGCCGTTCGTGTCGATGTCGGCGACGCGGGTCTCGGGCGTCGCCCGGAGGGCTTCGACGATCGATGCGGGCCGGAAGACGTCGTCCTTCGTCATCCCGCCAGCGTGTCACACGCAGGCGTCATCGGGCGTGTGCCACACGCAGTGGTCATCGGGCGTGTGCCACACGCAGTGGTCATCGGGGGTGTGCCACACGCAGTCGTGATCAGGCGGGATCGACACCGTCGGTCTCGGTTGGCAGAGGGTAGGGCGGTCGCGAGGTGCCGTCGACCATGTGGCTGCCCCACAGGTCGACCTCCGAGATGCGGGCGGTCGCGGTCTCGGGGGCGTCGGGCACCGTAATCGTCACGGTGGTGCCGGGGGCGGGCGAGGCGTCTGCTCCGAGGGTCTCGGCGAGCCTGCGGAGCCGGCCGCGCCACACGTGCCGGCCGAGCAGGGGGTCGAACCGTCCGGAGATCTCGACGTCGACGGCGACCGTGCGGTTGCCCACGGTGACCTCGGCGGGACCGCGGTAGCCGGGATCGTCCTCGTCGTGCAGGTCGTCGGCGTGGTCGCTCATGTCCGCACTATACATGCAACTTCGAGTAACAGTAAGGGTGTCGATCAGGGAGTGGTCGACGACTCCGGCAGGAGTGGATGCGGTTGCGACTTGAAGCGCACCGGAGATCCGGCGACTCCGGCGATGCCCTTCATGCCGCCCCAGATCATCATCGTCAGATAATCGATCAGGTCCTCGGCGGTCATCGACTTGTTCGAGATCCACCAGTGCGTCGCGAGCTGGATGCCGCCGACGATTCCGTACGCCCACGGCACGGCACCACCCGAATCCATCTCGAGCAGCCGCAGCCGTTCCCCGAGGACGGTAGCGACGAGCTCGGCGATCATCCGCTCCGAATCGGCCACCACGTCGCGCCCCGCCGACGCGCTGTTGCTCATCACGTACAGATAGACCTCGGGATCGTCGGCGACGGTCTCGACGTAGGCGGTGATCGCCTCCCGGGTGAGCTCGTACTCATCGAGATCCTCCGCGACCGCCGCGTAGATCCGGGGAGCGAGGACCGTCTCGACGTACCGCAGCATCGTCGCGGTCGTCAGGTCGCTCTTGTCGGTGAAGTAGCGGTAGAGCACCGTCTTCGACACGCCGATCTCGGCGGCGATCTCGTCCATGCCGATCTCGTGGCCGCGGGAGCGGATCGCGTTGATGGTGCCGTCCACGAGCTCTTCCCGGCGGGCGATCTTGTGCTCGTGCCAGCGCCGTTTGCGGCCGTCCTGCTTCACGGGCGGGGCGGCCTCGCTCGAGGTCGTGGTCGAAGTCGTCTGCGGTCTGCTGGACACTGTGTGGCACATCCGTTCGGTTTCGATCGTCGGCTCAGTCTACGATCCGGCCCCCCGTCCTTCAGAACTCGAGGGCGATCCGTCCGCCGAGTGCCGACTTTCGGCACAATCGATCGGGTGCAGCTCCTGACGACCGACGACGAGATCAAACGCCGAGAACTCCGCCGTATGAAGGCGGTCGCGACCGGCTTCCTCGTCGCCGCCGCGATCATCTATCTCTTCTGCCGCTGGCAGGAAACCCGCGGCGCCGGCGCATGGGTGGGTTACGTGCGCGCGGCTTCCGAGGCCGGCATGGTCGGCGCGCTCGCCGACTGGTTCGCCGTGACCGCCCTGTTCCGGCACCCACTACGGATACCCATCCCGCACACGGCGATCATCAAGCGGAAGAAGGACCAGCTCGGCGCCAACCTGAGCTCGTTCGTCGGAAACAACTTCCTCGCACCCGAGGTGGTGTCGGCCAAGGTCGAGTCGGCGCAGATCCCGCTGCGGGTCGGTACCTGGCTCGCCGAACCCGAGAACGCCCAGCGTGTGGCCAAGGAGACGTCGACGGTCCTGCGCGGCGTGGTCGGAATCCTGCGCGAGGACGACATCCAGCAGATCATCGACCACACCATCGTCAAGCGGATCGCCGAACCGGAATGGGGACCGCCCATCGGGCGTGTCCTCACCGAACTCCTCGCCGAGAACCGCCACCTGCCGCTCGTCGACATGCTCGCCGAACGCGCGCACCAGTGGGCGCTCGGGAGCCAGGAGACCATCGACCGCGTGATCAGCCGCGACTCGCCGTCGTGGTCGCCGAAGTTCGTCGACCTGCTGCTCGGCGAGAAGATCCACCGCGAACTCGTGGAGTTCACGTGGAAGGTGCGGTCGAATCCCGACCACGAGGTGCGGCTCGCGGTCAACAAGTTCCTCGCCGACTACGCCCGCGACCTGCAAAGCGATCCCGTGACCATCGCCAAGGCGGAGAAGGTCAAGGCCGAGATCATGGGCCGCGACGAGATCACCGGGCTCGCCGCGGCGACCTGGCGGACGGCCAAGCGGATGATCCTCGACTCGGTGGACGACCCGAACAGCACCCTGCGCACGAAGATCGCGGAGAACGTCATGGCGTTCGGCATCCGGGTGCGTGAGGACGCCGAGCTGCGCACCAAGATCGACGGCTGGTTGCTCGACGCGGTGCGTTTCGTCGCGTCCAACTACGCCGACGAGATCACCTCCGTCATCCGCGAGACGGTCGAGCGCTGGGACGCCGAGGAGGCCAGCCGCAAGATCGAACTCGCCGTGGGTCGCGACCTGCAGTTCATTCGCATCAACGGCACGGTGGTCGGCTCACTCGCCGGGTTGACGATCTACACGGTCTCGGAGTTGCTGTTCGCGTGACGACGGTCACGTGCTAGCAAGGTGCTTGCTGTAGCTAGCACTTGTCCGTAGACTGGTCGGTGTGTCCACGGAACCAGATCCGATCGAGGGCTCGGACACGCCGGACGACAGCGCCGGACCGGGGGATATCGCCGTTCGGGTGGTCAACAACGCCGCCCAGGACATCGGTGCCTTCATTCGGTCGCAGCGCGAGGCTGCACAGGTGTCGCTCCGCCAGTTGTCGCAACTGGCCGGTGTCAGCAACCCGTACCTGAGCCAGATCGAACGGGGCCTGCGCAAGCCGTCCGCGGAAGTGCTCGCCCAGATCGCCAAGGGGTTGCGGCTCTCGGCCGAGGTTCTCTACGTGCGAGCGGGGATCCTCGAGCATCGAGCGGAGAGCGCCGTGCGCGACGCGGTGCTCGTCGACACCGTTCTCACCGAGCGGCAGAAGCAGGTCCTGCTCGACATCTACGACTCGTTCTGCCGAGAGAACCAGCAGAACACCGGCGAGGCCCGGCCCGACCATCCGACAGACTTCGACGAGGAGAAAACTCCATGACCGATCCCACCAACATCCGTACCTCCCTCTACGCCGCGGTCGGTGCCGGCGACGCCGTCGTCCAGGCCGTCGCCGACCTCGTGGCCCAGGCGCGCCGACGTGCGGAGACCAACCGCACCGAGGTGGCCGAGCGAGTCGAGACCGCCCGCGACCGCTTCGCGACCCTGCCCGCCGATCTCACCGAGACCGTCGAGTCCCTCCGCGAGCGTCTCGCCGAACTCCCGGCCGAGCTGCCCGAGGAGATCGCGGAGCTGCGCGAGCGCTTCAGCACCGAGGAGCTGCGCAAGGTCGCCGAGGCGTACCTGAAGGTCGCCTCCGACCTCTACACCGCACTCGCCGAGCGCGGTGAGGAGACCATCGAGCGTCTGCGCTCCCAGCCGGCCCTCGAGGACGGCCTCGGTCGCGCCGAAGCCGTGCTCGGCGACGCCGCCGACCTCACCGAGGAAGCCCTCGGGACGGTGGCCCGCCGGACCCGCGAGGTCGGCGAGCAGGCCGCTAAGCTCGCGGGTCGCGCGGCCGGCCGCATCTCCGAGACGAGCGACGAGGTGAGCGAGGCCGTGTCCGACGCCGGCGACAAGGCCGCCGAGCGCGTCGTCGAGCTCGGTGAGCGTGCCGAAGAGACGGGCTCCGAGACCGCCGGACGGGTCGAGTCGGCCCGCGGCGAGGTCCGCGAAGCGGCCGACAAGGCTGCGGAGAAGGTCGAGTCGGTGGCCACCCCGGTCGAGCCGGTCGAGGTCACCCCGGCCAAGGCTCCGGCCAAGAAGACTCCCGCCAAGACTCCGGCGAAGGCCCCGGCCAAGACGATTGCCAAGACGCCCGCCGCCAAGGCTCCGGCCAAGACCGCCGCCAAGACCCCGGCGAAGAAGACCCCTGCCAAGAAGGCGGCTCCGCGCAAGACCAGCGGTTCCTGACCTGCAGTGATCGATCGGCCCTCGTGCGAACTCGCACGAGGGCCGATTCTCGTAGACTGGTGTGGTGACCAATGTCGATTCACTTGCCGGTCTGATCATCCTCGCGCTGCAGATCATCGCCATCGCCGGGGCGGGATTCGCGCTGTTCCACGTCGTGCGTCAGCCCGCCGAGGCGTTTCCGGCCGTCGACAAGCTGACCAAGCCCGTCTGGCTCGGCATCCTCGTGGCCGCGTTGCTCGTCCTCGTCGTCTTCGGCGCGGTGGGTCTGCTCGGGATCATCGCGGTCGTCGCCGTGTGCGTGTATCTCGTGGACGTCCGTCCGCGGGTCGAGGAGGTCCAGCGCCCTCGGTGGTAGGGGGTCGGGCCTCCCTTTCGCTTGACAAGTGTGATCCAGATAATGACACTTCGGGTAACGGATAATTTTCCGAGACGAGGTGATCGGCGATGACGCTCCTGCGAAAGCACGACAGCCTGCCGGGTGAACACTCCACGGATCACCGGCAGGAGACCGCGCAACGCCTGCTCGATTCGTCGGCGCGGCTCTCCTACGATCCCGAGCTCGAGATCGACTGGGACGCGCCGCTCGTGGACGGCAAGTACGGCATGACCCCGGAGTGGTGCAGTCTCTACGGCACCGACCTGTGGGAACGCATGTCGGAGGACCAGCGCATCACCCTCACCGAGCACGAGGCCGCGAGCATCGCCGGCACCGGGATCTGGTTCGAGATGATCCTCATGCAGATGCTCGTCCGCGATCTCTACCGGCACGATCCGGCAACCCCCTACGTGCAGTTCGGGCTCACCGAGATCGCCGACGAATGCCGGCACTCGATCATGTTCGCGCGGTCGGCGCAGCGATACGGCATCCCCTCCTACCGGCCCAAGCGTTGGATCCGCGAGACCGGCCGGCTGTTCAAGGCCGTCGCGCGCGGCGCCCTCGCCTACGGCGGCACCCTGTTCGCCGAGGAGATCCTCGACATGATGCAGCGCGATTTCATGCGCGACGAGCGGGTGCAGCCCATCACCCGGACGGTGAGTCACGTCCACGTCGTGGAGGAGTCGCGGCACATCCGCTACGCCCGCGAGGAGACACGCAGGCGCTCGGCCCGGCTCGGACGTCTCGAGCGGGCATGGATCCGGATCCACCTCGGGGTGAGCGCGTACTTCGTCGTCACCAGCCTCGTGAACGACCAGGTCTACGCCGCGGCCGGACTCGACGTCGCCGAAGCGAAGAAGGCCGCACAGGAGAACAGGCACTACCACGACAAGCTCCGTCAGGGCACTCGCCGCACGGTCGAGTTCCTCGACGAGGTGGGACTGATCGGCGGTCCGTCCACTCTGCTTCTGCGTCGCGCGCACGTCCTGTGACGTCGCGCTGCTCCACCGAACCGACAGGAGAATTCCACCCGTGAGAAAGCCGTCCCCGACCGCGTCGATCGCCGCGGGCTCGATCGTCCTCGCTGCCGCGGCGACCACCGCCGTGCTCGTCCGCCGGCGTCGTCGGACGGTCGTCCGTACCGAGGACGTCGCCCCGCACGAGCTGCTGCGCGAACCGGAACTCGAACCCGAGATCCTCGACGTCCGCGCCGACGACGGTGCCCGGCTCAACGTGCTCGCCTACGGCGACGCGGACGCTCCCGTGCTGGTGTTCTGCCACGGCTGGACGTGCAACGCCGCGTACTGGACCCCGCAGATCAACGCCTTCGCGGAGAACTACCGGGTGGTGGTCTACGACCAGCGCGGGCACGGCGACAGCGAGGCCGGGGCGCGGACGCTGGGAGCAGACGTGCTCGCCGACGATCTCCAGACGGTCCTCGACGCTGTGGTCCGGCCCGGTTCGAAGGCCGTGCTCACAGGTCACAGCATGGGCGGGATGAGCATCATCGCGTGGGCCGAGAAGTACCCGGAGAACGTCGGCCGCACGGTCGCAGGCGTGCTGCTCGCGAGCACCGGCACCGACCGGCTGGTCGCGGACTCGGCGATCGTGCCGCTGCCGCAACGCTTCCCGCGGGTGCCGGTGCCCGTCGCGAGCCGGCTCATGGGTGCGACCGTCCCGTTGGCGGCGTCCCCGGTGACGACGCGGGCCCTGCGCTACGTGGCCCTGTCGCCCGGTGCGAGCGCCGCCGAGGTGCAGTTCTGCGAGAAGATCGTGCTCGGCTGCCCGCCGCGCACGCGGGGCGGCTGGGGCAGGGCACTGAGTGCCCTCGACATCCGTGAGGGTCTGCGCAATCTCACCGTGCCGACGACGGTGCTGGTCGGCACCGCCGACCGTCTCACCCCGCCTGTCCACGCCCGGCGTCTCGCCGAGGAACTCGACCGTGCGGGCAACCTCGAACGTTTCGTGGTGCTCGACGGCATCGGCCACATGAGCTCGGTCGAAGCGATCGACCGGTTCGACGAGGAGCTCGCGCACCTTGTCGAACGAGCCGGTGTGCCCGTCGGCTGAGCCGATCACTCGCACGCACGTCGGCTGAACCGATCACCCACGCACGAAAGACCGGTCCATCCGCTCGCGGGTGGACCGGTTTCGGCTCGGGGGATCTACCGGAAGACGACGGTCTTACTGTCGTGCACCAGCACCCGATCCTCGAGGTGCCAGCGCAGACCGCGCGAGAGGACCAGCTTCTCGACGTCGCGGCCCTGACGGACCATGTCGCTGACGCTGTCGCTGTGACTGACGCGGATGACGTCCTGCTCGATGATCGGGCCCGCGTCGAGTTCGGCGGTGACGTAGTGGCAGGTCGCGCCGATGAGCTTCACGCCGCGCGTGAAGGCCTGGTGGTAGGGCCGTGCGCCGATGAACGACGGCAGGAAACTGTGGTGGATGTTGATCGCGCGGCCGGCCCAGTGCTCGCACAGTTCCTCCGGGAGCACCTGCATGAACCGGGCGAGGACCACCGCGTGCGGGTCGTGGGCGTCGACGAGCTTGCGGACCTGCTCGAAAGCCGGTCCGCGCTCGGCGGGATCCTTCGGGAACGACACGTAGTGGAAGGTGATGCCGTGTCGCTGCGCGACCGGTTCGAGATCGCGATGGTTGCCGATGACCGCGCAGATCTCGGCGTCGAGTTCCCCTGCGGCGACCCGTCCGAGGATGTCGTGCAGGCAGTGCCCTTCCTTGCTGACGAGCAGCACGACGCGCTTGCGCTTGCCGGTGTCGGAGAGCGTCCATTCGGTCTGCGGGCCGATGTCGGCGGCGACGCTCGCGAACTTCTCGCGCAGCTCGTCGAGTCCGAACGGGATCGACGACGCCCGGACGGCCTGCCGGGTGAAGAACCAACCGGTGTCTTGATCGGCGTGGTAGGCCGCCTCGACGATCGAACCACCGACCTCCGCGAGGAAGGTCGCGATGCGGGCGACGATCCCGGTGGTGTCCGGGCAGCCCAGGGTCAGAACGTAACGTCGATCGTCGGCGGATGAGGCGAGCGTCATGCCCCGATTCTCTCAGGTGACACACGGCGTCCTACTTCCGGTCGGCCCTGCTCCCGGTAGACCCTGGCTCCGGTCGTCAGCCCGAGACCGGAGGACGTCGAACCGTACCCGTGGCGACGAGAGTGGTCGCATCGATCGTGCGCAGTCCGCGTGCGGTGACCTCCTCGGCGATCTGCTGCCGCACCGACGCCACCTGCCCGGAGTCGAGCCCGGTCAGCACCGCGCGCAAACCGGTGCCCGTTACGAGCGACCAGCACAACTCCTCCGTCGCCGGAAGGAGATTCGACAGGGTGCGGACCTCCACGGAATCGGTTCCGGCGTCCGCGAGCCACGCCTCGAGTGTGTCCGGAGTGTCGATCCGGTGCAGGGGTGTGCGGTCGCGCAGGACGCCGTGCTCGCGCAGCCCGGGGGAGTAGCGCGACGCGACATCGAACACGATCGACGAGAACTCCTCCATCGCGCCGCGTCGCCAGACCGTCACGCCGGCGCGTCCGCCCTGCCTCACGAGCGAGACCAGACGCCAGAAGGTTCGGTCCATGTCCGGGAGGAAGAACACCCCGTAGGAGATCGACAGCACGTCGTAGCCGGCGTCGGGTACGTCCGACGGTGCCTCCCACTGCGAGGCGTCCGCACAGACGAATTCGATGTTCTTCAGGCCGCGGCGTTCCGCGGTCAGGCGGCCGTGTTCGAGCATCTCGTCGGCGACGTCGACGCCGTGGACGAGACCTTCGGGTCCGACGGCGGCGGCGGGAAGCGCGGACGATCCCGTTCCGCAACACGCGTCGAGCACCGCCTCGTCGGGGGCGACGCCGAGCTGGAAGACCAGTGCCTGCCCGGCCGGTCCCCACACCGTCGGGGTCAGCTCGTCGAAATCCCCGCTCGCCGCGTCGAAGGTGCGTGCGGTCTCGGCGGAATCGGCCCAGGGGTTCTCGGGATCGTCGTTCATGCCTGCTCCTCGAGGGCGTAGAACGGCTCGGCGTACCGGAAGGTGCCCCGCAGCTCGGGGTCGTGTGCCGTGAGCGCCCGTGCCTGGAAGTGGGACGCCCACTCCTCGACGTCGGGGGAGATCCCGAGTTCGGCGGCGGGCACGAAACCGAAGCGGGGGTAGTAGTCGGGATGTCCGAGCAGGAGCACGATCGACTCGTCCAGGGCATCCGCCGCACCGAGCACGGCGTGCATGAGAGCGGCGCCCACGCCGGAGCGCTGGAAATCGGGACGGACACCGAGTGGACCGAGGCCCAGAGCAGGGGTGGCGCCGACGTGACCCCGGGTGGCGACGACCTGGCCGACGATCGCGCCCGAGGCGTCCTCGGCCACGAGCGACAACGGCGGCAGCCATGCGTCGCTCGCCCGCAACGACGCGACCAGACCGGGCTCGACCGGCTCGCGACCTTCCGGGGCGAACGGCGCGAACGCGGCCGATGCACGTCGGCGGTCGCACGGACGTCGGCGGGGAGTTCTCGACGGATCAGCACGCGATCATTGTCGTGGCCGAAGCGGTGCGGCGGTATCGAATTATCGCCGTCTGCTGTTCCTCCGGACCACCACGACGGCCACAACTGCGACGAGAAGCGCGATCACCAGGATTTCCATGGGAATCGACTACCCGGCACGGGGCGAAGCCTGCTGAGCACGGCCGTCGGATCTCGCCGTGTGGAAAGCTGCAGTCATGTCCGGAACTACGTTGACCCGCGCGCAGGTCGCGTCGATGATCGACCACACCCTCCTCAAGCCCGAAGCGTCCTCGCAGGACGTGCGGGCCCTCGTCGACGAAGCCGTCGAACTCGGCGTGTACGCGGTGTGCGTGTCGCCGTCGATGCTGCCCCTGCGGGCCGAGGGGGTCACGGTCGCGACGGTCGTCGGTTTCCCTTCCGGCAAGCACCATTCCCTCATCAAGGGCGCCGAGGCGCGACTCGCCGTCGACGAGGGCGCACGCGAGATCGACATGGTGATCGACGTGGGCGCAGCGGTGGCCGGCGACTACAACGCCGTCCTCGCCGACATCCTCACCGTGCGTGAAGCGATCGGTTTCGACCCTGTCCTCAAGGTCATCATCGAATCCGCGGTGCTCTCCGACGAGGCGATCGTCGAGGTGTGCCGCGCCGCGGAGAAGGCCGGGGCGAACTTCGTGAAGACCTCCACCGGTTTCCATCCCGCGGGTGGCGCCACCACCCACGCGGTCGCGCTCATGGCGGAGACGGTGGGCGGCAAGCTCGGCATCAAGGCAAGCGGCGGCATCCGCACCGCCGAGGACGCGGTCGCAATGATCGAGGCCGGAGCGACGCGACTCGGACTGTCCGGCAGCCGCGCGGTGCTGGACGGGCTGCAGAGCTGACGACAGCTCTCGACGGTCTGCCGGACCGGCCTCCTCGCTCACGACAGGAGGCCGCAGCTGCCCTCCTGCTGTTGCTGCTGCTGTCCCTGCGGGGCCTCCGGCAGCACGAAGCGGCCACCCTCGAGGCGGAGATCGATACCGCTGTCGGTGACGTTCACCTCGGTGGCCTGCATACCCAGCGGGTACTGCTGCAGACCCGAGGTCAGGATCTCCACGACGCCGTCGACGAGGGCCGTCGGGAGCCCGATGCCGAGGATCGTCGCGTCGGTCGTCTCGACCGTCACCACACCGCCGTTCACCACCGGTCGCGCGGTGAACTCCGCGAGACCCTGGCCGCCGACCCTGAACGTCAGGGTGCCCGCGTTCTCGTCGGCCATGACATCGGTGACGAGGCCGCCGACCGACTGGCTCTGCACGGTCGCGAGGATCCCGGAGGTGGGCCACGAGACGTCGGCACTCGAGCTGCCGATGGTGCCGGCGCCCTCGGCGGAGTCGCGCAGGTCGACATCGTTGACCTCGGCGTGCACCTGCATCTGCTGGGCCGGACCGAAGGCGGTGTCGTCGCTGTCGAGAGCGACCGAGGGAACCTGCCGGTCGAGCAGCTGGAGCAACACCGGCTTCCAGCTCAGGTCGACGTCGACTCCCGTGCCGAGCTCGCTCTCGAAGGACTGGGCGAGGCAGGCCGTCGCGCGGTTGCGGACGTAGACCTCCGCGCCCACCAGGACTGCGACCAGCGCCGCGACGAGAACGACGGCGATCGTGACGGTGCGGTTGCGCTTCCGTTGCGTCATGGTCGCCGATTCTTCCGGACGACGCTGAGGATCGACTGAGCACACGGCCACAGGATGAGGAAAATATGTGAGGTGTACCACATTCTTCGGCTACGCTGGGCGCCATGACAGGGTGGACGGATTCAGGTTACGACGCAACCGGGCGGGCCGATGCCGACGACTCGCTGCGGCGCCTCGCCGCCACACAAGCCGGGTTCTTCACCGCACGCCAGGCCGTCGGTCACGGAATAGCAGCTCACGACTTCGCGGAACGCATCGAGGCGGGACTGTGGATCCGCGTCGAGACCGAACTGTTCCGCCTCAGCGACAGCCCACGGACGAAGTTCGACGAATTCGCCCAATGGTGCACCTGGTACGAGGGGGAAGCGGTCGTCTCGCACCAGAGCGCCGCCGACCTGCACGGCATGGGCCACCTGCAGCCCCGCTTCCTGCACCTGTCCACACCCGACCAGCGCACCGTGCCGAGCAACCGGCTCGCGCTGCATCACCGGACGCTGGCAGAGGAGGACTGCGAGGTCGTCGGGGCCTTCCGGATCACCACACCCGCCCGCACCGCGGTCGACCTCGCGGCCGGCGGCGTGTCCCAGGAAGTGCTCGACGAACTCGTCGGCGACGCAATCGCGCTCGGACGGGTCGACTCCGACCAGCTGCACGCCGCCGTGGCGAACCAGCCGGCCGCAGTGGCCGACCGGATCGAGCTCGCGCTCCTCGCCGCGGGCTGACCGACCGGAGCGACGACGAACTCGGACAGACGGTCTCAGACCGCGACCAGCTCGGATGCAACGGGTGCGCCGGCGGGCGCGACCGCGTCCCACGGCACCGTCAGCACGCAGTCACGCAGACGGCGGCGGGGCGGAGACACCGGGAAGCCCTGATCCCGCAGCAGCTCGAGCGTCGCCTTCCATCGGATCCGCGGCCCGAACGCCGCGTGCGGAGCGCTCGTCGCCCACGCCCGGTCGGCCGCGCGGAGCAGCGCGTGGATCGGCTCGCCCGGGACGTTCCGGTGGATCAGCGCCTTCGGCAGCCGTTCGGCGACGTCGGACGGTCTCTCCACGTGGAACGGGCTCCACGCCAGGGTCAGCGAACGGGGACCGTGCTCGTCGAGGAGCACCCAGGCGCAGCGCCGGCCCAGCTCGTCGCACGTGCCGTCGATGAGCAGGCCGCCGGGAGCGAGACCGGAACGCAGGTGCGCCCACGCCGGTTCGACCGCCTCCTCCGGATACTGCCGGAGCACGTTGAAGGCCCGGACCAGGGTCGGGCGCAGGCCCGCGAGCTCGAAGCCGCCCCGGGCGAACTCGACACCGTCGCGGCCCGGGACCACACGGTCCGGATCGATCTCGAGACCGACCACGCGCAGATCGCTGCGGACCCGACGCAGGCGCGCGGCGAGTTCGAGGGTCGTCACCGGCATGGCGCCGTAACCCAGATCGACCACCAGCGGGTCGGTGGCGTGCGTCAACGCCCTCATGATGTGGGGGTCGTGCATCGCCCAGCGGTCGCTGCGGCGCAGCCTGTTGATGCCGGTGGTGCCGCGCGTGACGACACCGACGGGTCCTCGATTCCGCACGCGCTACCGACCGGCGAGCCAGTCGGCGGTGATGGCCGCTTCGGTGCGGAACACGTCGACGAGATTGGTGAGGATGAGTTCTTCGAGTTTGCCGCCGACGAACGGGATGTGCACCTTGGCCTCGGAGGTGGTGCGGAGCGTGGCGCCATGGTCGTCGCCGAAGAGCTCCATCGTGCCCGTGAGGCTACCCGGACCGCCGGGGATCGACGCCTGGTAGGTGCCGGTCGCGCCGTCGGTGAACGGCCCGTAGTTCTCCTTGCGCGTGATGACCATGTCCTTCTTGATCACCGTGCGGGCGATCTCCGGCAGGTCGGAACGCGGCAGGACGTGGTGCAACACCAGCGCGATGCCCGATTCGGAGACCGTGAACCCGCGGACGTGGTTCTCCGAGTACTTGCGCATCTCGGTCATCCGCGCTTCCCAGTGGGCGGGGTCGGCGAGAGCCTCGTACACCCGCTCCGGTGGATGAGGGAAGCGGGCGGAGTAGTCGATACGCCGTGCCACGACCGGCCAGGTTACCGCGCCGGACGGCCTGCCCGGAAATCGCGACCGTCCACGGAGAGCTCAGCGGGGGTGCGATCAGGCCGAGTGATCCCCGTTCAACCACTGCTCGGTGAAGGTGCGCTCCGCGTCGAACAGCTCGACGAGCTGCTCGACGATCATCCCCTCGATCTTGGAACCGAGGAACGGGATCTTCACCTCGACGGTGCCCTCGATGACGACGGACGAGCCCGCGCCGTCGGCGATGAGCGTCATCCCACCGGTGACCTCGCCGGGCATGCCGTCGACGTGGGCCGAGAACCTGCCCTCGGCGCGGCCGTCGGCGAGCGCTCCCCACGATTCGTGACGCCGGATGACGAGATCGCCCGGGCGGAGGCTCGTGACCATGCTCGGCAGGTGTTCGGCCGGGATGGCCTGATGGAGGTCGAGCTCGATCGTGCCGTCGCCGGTGTCGGCGCGTTCGACCGCCGCACCCGGGCCACCGACCTCACGCAGCCGGGTCTGCCAGTACTGCGGATCGACGAACGCCGCGTGGACCGCAGCAGGCGGGGACGAGTAGTTCGCAGTGTGGTCGATAGGGCTGCCCATACGGGGCACGCTACCGTTTGCTGGTGCTTGATCCACGTACCAGGGCCCGGCTCGTCGAAACGGGAGCCACGGTGTCCGAGCAGGTGTCGCTGTCGGAATTCACGACCCTCCGGCTCGGTGGCCCCGCCCGGTATCTCGTCGAATGCACGTCCACCGCGTCGTTGATCGAGGTCGTGCGCCTGCTCGACGAGCAGGAAGTGCAGCTGCTGCTCCTCGCGGGTGGCTCCAACCTCGTGATCGGCGACGACGGCTTCGACGGCGTGGTGGTGCGTGTCGCGACCACCGGTGTCGACCTCCGCGACGACCACGTCCGGGTGGACGCGGGAGCCGAATGGGACGCCGTCGTCGCGGCCACCGTGGAGGCCGGCCTCGGCGGCCTCGAATGCCTGTCGGGCATCCCCGGCTCCACGGGAGCGACGCCGGTGCAGAACGTCGGCGCGTACGGCGTCGAGGTGGGCTCGATCCTGCGTCGCGTCCGCCTGTTCGACCGCGCCACCGGCCAGGACTCGTGGGCCGGCCCCGAGGCACTCGGTCTCGGCTACCGGACCAGCATCCTCAAGCACACCGACGCAGCGGTCGTCCTCGAGGTGGAACTGGACGTGCGGAGCGACGGTTCGTCCGCACCCCTCGCATACCGGGAGCTCGCTGTCGCGCTGGGTGCGGAGGAGGGCGAGCGCCGGCCGGCGGCGCAGGTACGCCAGCACGTGCTCGCGTTGCGCCGCAGCAAGGGCATGGTGCTCGACGCCGACGACCATGACACCTGGAGCGCCGGATCGTTCTTCACGAATCCCGTCGTCCCCGACGACCGCCTGCCGCAGGTGCTCGCGGCCATCGCGGCGAAGGTGGGGGAGGACGTGCGCATCCCGCAGTTCCCCGCGGACGGCGGCACCAAACTGTCGGCCGGATGGCTCATCGAGCGGGCCGGTTTCGTGAAGGGTTTCCCCAGCGCCGACGCACCGGCGCGGTTGTCGACGAAGCACACGCTGGCGCTCACCAACAGGGGAGCGGCATCGGCCGCGGACCTCGTGGCGCTGGCGCGGACGGTGCGCGACGGCGTCGAGGACGCCTTCGGGGTCCGTCTGCATCCCGAACCCGTCACCGTGAACTGCGTGATCTGACGGACGGCCCGCCCGTCGTCCCCGGTCGAACACCCCGAAGGCGGTGGCGGGATCGAAGACCAGCTCCCGCCCACCCACGGTGACCGTGACAGTACCGACGGGGGTGGGCGCGACCGCCTCGCCGCGCCCACCACCGCGGTGGGTCAGTCGGTGACGCGGTGGAACCGGCCGGCATTGGCCTGGTCGCGCGGCTTGACGATGATCTGGTCGAGGTTGACATGCGACGGCCGCGACGCGACGAAGCCGATGATGTCGGCGATGTCCTGGGCGACGAGCGGGGTGATGCCCTCGTACACCTTGTCGGCCCGATCCTTGTCGCCCTCGAAGCGCACCAGCGAGAACTCGGTCTCGACCGCGCCCGGCGCGACTTCGGTGAGGCGGACGGGCTGTCCGAGCAGTTCGCCGCGCAGCGTGCGGTGCAGCACGGCCTGCGCGTGCTTCGCCGAGGTGTAGCCGGCGCCGTTGTCGTAGGCCTCGAAGGCCGCGACCGAGGTGATGGTGACGATCAGGCCGTCGCCCGAGGCGATGAGCTTGGGGATCAGCGCCTTGGTGATGCGCATGGTGCCGATGACGTTGGTCTCCCACATCCAGCGCCAGTCGTCCTCGACGGCCTCGGCCACCGGTGCGAGTCCCTTGGCGCCACCGGCGTTGTTGACCAGCACGTCGACCCGCGGCAGCACCGTGGTGAAAGCGTCGACCGAATCCTCGTCGGTGACGTCGAGCTCGAGCGCGGTACCGCCGATCTCGTCGGCGAGCTTCTGCAGGCGGTCGAGGCGGCGTGCGCCCACCACGACGTGGAAGCCCTGTGCGGCGAGCGTGCGGGCGGTCGCCTCGCCGATTCCGGAGGAGGCTCCGGTGACGACGGCGACGCGGGAATCGGGAGAGATGCTCATGGGGGCAATCGTAGTGTCGGGCACCGGATGCCGCCGCACGTCCCGGCCTGCGAAGTCCTTTCCGTGCGGCTACCCTGCGGCGTATGACCACCACCCGCGGTCGATACAGTTCGGGCGAACAGACCCGGATCCGGCTCGTCGAAGCCGCTGAGCGGCTCTTCGCCCGCAGTGGATACGACGGGGTCACCCTCGCCGACATCCGCAAGGCCGCCGGACAGCACAACTCGTCCGTGGTCGGTTACTACTTCGGCACCAAGGAGGGGTTGCTCGAGGCGGTCTTCTCCCACCGGTTGCCCGCCCTGAACTCCCAGCGGGAAGCGCTCCTCGCCGAGATGCTGCGGACGCGGGAGACCCTCTCGGTCCGCGACCTGCTGTGGGTGATCATCCGCCCCCTGGCCGGCACGCTCGGCCGCAACAACCACTACGTCGCCTTCCTCGACCGGCTGTCGAACCACGACCGGTTCGCCGAGTGCTTCCGCGTCACCGGACCGACGGGAACCGAGAGCGGCCGCCGGTCCGACACCGCGCTACGGACCCTGCTCGGGCCGTTGCCCGACGATATCGCCGGGCAGCGTCTGCGGCTGGTCTACTCCGGCACCGTCGGTGCGCTGGCGCGGTGTCACCGTGCAGGCGAATCACCCACCACGGCAGAACTCGCCGCGCTCGTCGACGCATGGGAGGCGTTGTTGCTCGCCCCGGTGTCGGCGGAGACCGCGCACGCACGCGGGGACGTGCAGGAAGATTTCCCACCGGATCGGTGAGGATTGGACACGACGCGGTTCGGGCGATAGTTTGAGCGACATGTCAGTCGGCCACGCCTCCGCACCGCGGGTCACCTATGTGACCGCCGCGCTGGGATCACGGCTGCCTCTGGCGCGCGAACTCTGTTGTCGCTGCTGCGGAAAGTAACTCCGCACCGATCCCGCCCTCGTTGTGCGGGTCCGTCTCCGATCATGTTCTCCACGTCGGGGTCTCGGTGCGTCGATCGTCTCCCGCCCGTTCTCCGGTCATCACGTCCGGATCAGCAGCCAAGGATCAGCGCCGTGTCGGTTCCCACTCTCTCGCCGTCCGTTTCCCTTCCCTCGCGGTCGTCCGCGCCCCGTCGCGCCGCCGGTTCCGCCGTCCGTGGATCCACGCGTGCGACGGTCGTCCGTCCCCGCACCTCCCGTGTGTCGAGCCCCGTCAGGATCGTTCCGCCGGACCTGCGTATCGCCGACGGCACCGGGGCGTCGGTCTTCCGTGTCGCCGCCAACCGCGGCCCCGTCTCGCGCGACGTGATCGCCAAGGTCACCGGTGCGAGCATCGCCACCGTCAATCGTCAGGTGTCGGCCCTGCTCTCGGCAGGTCTGCTGCGTGAGCGCGCCGACCTGACCGAACCCGGCGCGGTCGGCCGGCCGCGTGTTCCCGTCGAGGTCGACCACGAGCGGTACCTGACGGTCGGCATTCACATCGGTGCCGTCACCACCGGCATCGTCGCCAGCGACCTGCGCGGTCGCATCATCGGCGCCGTCGAGGTCCCCACGCCGACCGGCGACCAGGACGCCGCGCTCGCGTCGATCACCGCGAGCGCCAAGGCCTTCGTCGGGCGGTGGCACCGCCGCGCCCCGTTGTGGGTCGGCGTCGCACTCGGCGGGCGGGTGGACTCGAACACCGCCGTCGTCACGCACCCGCGACTCGGCTGGGTCGACGCCCGGGTCGGCGCGATCGTCGGTGGCGGTATGGGGCTTCCGGTCTCGGTGGCCGCGCACGTCGAGGCGATGGCCGCCTCCGAACTGCTCCTCACCCCCGATCGCGACGCCCCCGAGGCCAAGGGCACCGGCCTGTACTTCTACGTTCGTGAGACGGCCGGTGTGGCAATCACTTTCGAGGGCAAGGTGCACACCCCTGCCGGCGGTCCGGGTTCGGTGACGCATTTCCCCACCGGTTCGTCGGCCCGGTGCTCGTGCGGTGGCACGGGTTGCCTCGAAGCGACGGTGAGCGATCGGGCGGTCGTGCAGCGCGCGGTGGCCGAGGGCATCCTCGCCGACGGCGACAACACCATTCAGTCGCTCTACCGCCTCGCGCGGGACGGTTCCGAGGCCGCCCACGGTCTGTTCGTCGAGCGGGCCACCGTGCTCGGCCGCACCGTCGGAATGCTGCGCGACCTGTTCAATCCCGACCGTGTGATTCTCGGCGGACAGGCCTTCACCGAGTACCCGGCCGCGGTTCCGCACGTCGCCCGCGCGTTCGCCGCGTCGACCATCCTGCCGCGCAAGGACATCCGCATCACCGGCTTCGGCAACCGGGTGCAGGCCCACGCCGCGGGTGTCGTCTCGCTCAGCTCATTGTTCTCGGATCCGATCGCGGCGATGAAGCGCACCGAACTCTGAGTGATCCCGTCGGATTCACACGCTCGGTGGGGCGTCCGTCGCGTCCGCAGCGGCGCCCCGCCGGTCGAGTTCCGCCCGGGCCCGGTCCAGCCCGCCGTGTTCGAGTGCGGCCGAGTGCGATTCGTCGGCCCACACCAGTTTCCCGCGTTCGTGGACCGTCACGGTCATGCGACCGCCGAGATGTTCGATCGAACCGGCGACGTTCCGTCGTTCCGCGGGCAGGGGGACCGGAAGGACGTGCGCCGCTCCGAGGGGTGAGCTTCCCGAGATCTCCACGCTCCAGCGGGCATTGCGGCCGCGCAGGTGCCAGCTCTCGTCGGTGACCGTCGCCCGGACGGGGGATGTGACGGGATTGCCCAGTCGCACGATGCGCCCGTCGGCTAGTGCGACGACGACCGCCGTGACCTCCGTGCGCAGCGGACCCGAATGCACCTGCCCGCCGGCGAACGCCACACACGCCTGCGGGTCGGCGAATCCCTGCGCCTGCCCCCACCACCACGACTCGGGGAAACCGCCCTTACCCCAGTTCTTCTCGCCGTAGACCTGGGCTCCGGTCAGATCCCACTTCTCGTCGCCGAGGATCGCGTGCCCTTCCACCCGGCCGCCGAGCAGCCAGGAATGCCAGTACTGGTTGAGGCCGGGGACGGAATGGAAGACGCTCGACGCGCCGAAGCGGCGTCGCGGCCAGGGCCGCAGATCCGACAACCGGATGTCGAGACGGGCGTCGTCGCCGAGATCCATCCACACGCGTTCGCTGTCGCCACAGAAGACGTCGCCGGCCGACGCGCCGAGCCGATCGGGATCGGCAGCGGCCACCGGATGCGCGGCGGTGCGCAGGAAACCCCCGGGATGGGCGGCCAGGCCGAGCGTCGCCCAGTGCGAGCCGGGCCCTCCCGAGTCGTCCGCACGGTTGACCCCGCACAGGGCGATGACGACGCGGCCGGTTCCGGGCTGGGTGAAGCGCCAGAAGTAACCCTCCATCGCGACGCCGTGCGCGGCGAGAGGATTCCCGAAGGGCAGATCCGCTCCCGACGCGCGGTAGCGGGTCCACAGATTCCTCGGTGAGAGTTCCTTCGGTGAGAGCCGCCCGTGTCGTTCGTGCACCGCCATGCCCGCTCCGTTCCGTAGATCCGTCCTGTCCGTTCCCCGGATGTACCAAGCATGGCCGTTCCCGTCACGGAACGTGCGGAATGGGGCGGCGACGTCCGGAGGTCGGGAGGTACCTGCACCTCGCGTGGTCGGTCGGCCATAACGTTGACCGGACCGGATCGGACCGAAGAGAACGCGAGAAGTACGTGACAGGAGAGAAGGGCGGCTCGTACCGCGAGTTGTTCGCAGCGTCGGGGGCAGCCGCGTTCTGCCTGGCGGGATTCGTGGCGCGCCTGCCGATCGCGATGGTCGGGATCGGCATCGTCACGATGTTCTCCCAGCTCGAGGGGAACTACGCGGTCGGCGGCGCACTGTCCGCGGTGTTCGCGCTGTCGTACGCCGTGCTCACCCCGCTCGTCTCCCGCGCGGTCGACCGGTACGGCCAGCGACGGGTCCTGCCCACGGCCGCGGCCGTCAGTGCGGTCGCCACCCTCGCGATGCTCGCCGGCGTCCGGTTCGAGGTGCCCACGGTGTGGCTGTTCGTCTGCGGGATCCCGGCCGGACTCATGCCCACGATCGGCGCGATGGTGCGGGCGCGGTGGACACAGCTCTACGGCGGCACCCCGCGACTGCGCACCGCCTTCGCACTCGAAGCGGTGGTCGACGAGGTGTGCTTCATCGTCGGCCCCGTCCTGTCGGTGGGCCTGAGCGTGGCAGTCTTCCCCGAGGCCGGCCCGCTGCTCGGCGCCGTCCTGCTGCTCGTCGGCACCCTCGCCCTCGCGGCGCTGCGCAGCACGGAGCCTCCCGTGCAACCGCACACCGACGACCGTGCGCGGACGAACATCCTGCGCATGCCCGTCCTCCTGTCGATCGTCGTGGTGATGGTCGCGATGGGTGTGGTCTTCGGGGTGATCGATGTCGCGGCCGTCGCGTTCACGGCCGAACAGAACTCTCCGGGATCGGCCACCTTCGCGCTCGCGCTGTTCGCGACGGGTTCGGCGACGAGCGGCCTGATCTTCGGTAGCCGGGTGGGATCGAGTGCTCCGACCCGCCAGTTGTTCGCCGCCACCGGCACTCTCGCCGTCCTGCTGTGCCCGTTGCTGCTCGCCGGTTCGGTGCCGATGCTCACGGTGCTGTACTTCGTTGCCGGATGCGCGATCTCACCCATCATGATCGTGGCGACATCGCTGACGCAGCAGATCGTGCCGCCCGACCGGCTCACCGAGAGCATCACCTGGACGGTCGCGGGTGTCGGCGTCGGCGTCGCCGCGGGTTCGGCGCTGGTGGGACAGGTCATCGACCGGACCGACGCCGGCACCGGATATCTCGTGGCGGTTGCCTCGGGCATCCTCGCGGTCACCTGTGCCGGCGGGATCCATGTGCGAGCACGGTTAGAGTGACGCGCATGGCAGTTCGTGAAGTGGCCGGTATCGACGGCACCTCCCTCGTCTATCGCGCATTCGGCTCCGAGACGGCACCGGTTCTGGTGTTGCTCCACGGGTGGGCGCAGTCGTCACAGTGCTGGGGCGACGGGGTTCTCGACGCACTCGCCCGCGACTTCCGGGTGGTCGCCGTCGACCTGCGCGGACACGGTTATTCGCAGGCCCCCGAGACCGGATACGCCGATCGCAGCCTGTGGGCCGGCGACCTCGCCGCGGTGCTCGCCGCCGAGAACGTCTCCGAGACGAACCCGGCGGTGCTGCTCGGCTGGTCGTACGGCGGCCTGGTGATCTGCGATTATCTCGCTGAACACGGCGCGGGAGCCGTCGCCGGCCTGGTTCTCGTGGGTGCCATCACGAGCATCGGCCGTGGCGAGAAGGGCGGACGCGTCGGTGCCTCGATGCGTGCCGCGATTCCCGCCGCGATGTCGGAGGACCCGAAGGAAGCGGTGCGCGCGCTCGGCTCCTTCGGCAACGCCCTCACCGGTCCCGTCGTCGAGGGCAGCGCTCTCCTCGAAGGCAAGGGTGCGGTGTCGCAGGCCTTGTTCGGCGCGAGCCTGTCCACCCCGCCGCGCGTCCGTGCGGCGCTGTTCGACCGGGCGGTGGGCAACGACGACCTGCTCGCCGGTCTGGACGTGCCGGTTCTCCTCCTGCACGGCGACGCCGACTCGGTCGTCGACGTCTCCGCGGCGCACCACGCGGCGTCGCTGCTGCGACGCGCCACGACCTCGATCTGGGAGGGCGTCGACCACGGTCCGTTCGTCGAAGATCCCCACCGATTCGTGTCGGAGGTCGGAGAGTTCGCTCGCACCGCGACGGCGGAGGCGGCGACACGCGAAGATCGGCAGCAGGGCAGTATGGAGGGGTGACGTCCCAGCCCAGCCGCCCGCACCGCGTGGCCGTGATCTCGGTCCACACCTCGCCGCTGGCGCAGCCCGGAACCGGGGACGCAGGCGGTATGAACGTGTACGTCCTGCAGACCGCCGTCGAGCTCGCGCGTCGCGGCGTCGAAGTCGAGATCTTCACCCGCGCGACCTCGTCGGCCGATCCGGCCGTCCAGCAGGCCGCGCCCGGGGTGCTCGTCCGCAACATCGAGGCCGGCCCCTTCGAAGGCCTCGACAAACACGACCTGCCGACGCAGCTGTGCGCTTTCGCTGCCGGCGTGCTGCGCGAGGAGGCACGGCACCCGCAGGGCTACTACGACCTGGTGCACTCGCACTACTGGTTGTCGGGGCAGGTCGGTTGGCTCGCCCGCGACCGCTGGGGTGTGCCGCTCGTGCACACCGCCCACACGCTCGCCGCGGTGAAGAACGCCTCGCTCGCCGAGGGCGACACCCCCGAACCCGCAGCCCGGCAGATCGGGGAACAGCAGGTCGTCGCGGAGTCCGACCGCCTGGTGGCCAACACCGCCGACGAAGCGGGGCAGCTCGAACGCATCTACGGGGCCGATCCCGCGAAGATCGACGTCGTCGCACCGGGCGCCGACCTGAACCGCTACCGGCCCGGCGACCGCGCGGCCGCCCGCGCCGAGCTCGGACTCGATCCGCGCGAGACCGTCGTGGCGTTCGTAGGCCGCATCCAGCCGCTCAAGGCTCCCGACGTGCTGCTCGAGGCCGCGGCGCGGGCCCTCGCCGACGACCCCGGCATGCCGCTGCGGGTCCTCGTCGTGGGAGGCCCGTCGGGAACGGGTCTCGAGCGCCCCGACGCGCTCATCGAACTCGCGTCCGCACTGGGTATCGCGTCGCGGGTCACCTTCCTCCCGCCGCAGCCGCCGGACCGTCTCGTCCAGGTCTACCGGGCTGCGGATCTCGTTGCGGTGCCGAGTTATTCGGAGTCCTTCGGTCTCGTCGCGATCGAGGCGCAGGCCTGCGGCACGCCCGTGCTGGCCGCGAACGTCGGTGGTCTCGGCGTCGCCGTGCGCGACGGGGAGACCGGCGTGCTCGTCGACGGGCACCGCATCGACGACTGGGCGACGGCGTTGCGGTCGCTCGTCGGCGATCCGGATCGTCTCGCCCGATTCGCGGCGACCGCGCCCGTGCATGCGGAGTCCTTCTCGTGGGAACACACCGCGGAAGGACTGCTCGACAGTTACCGACGGGCCGGGATGCGCCGCAACCGCGCCTTCGGTACCGGCGAGCACTCGCTGCGACGGCAGCGTGGAGTGTGGAAGTTGCGACGGACGAGGGGAGTCACGGCATGAGCGACCGGCTCATCGAACTGATCGAATCGACGCTGCGCGATCGCGAGCTCGAGTTCTCCGTCAAGGAGGGCGGGCACTTCGTCGTCGAGCTCCCGGGCGAGAAGAAGCTCAAGACGACCACGCTGCTCAGCGTCGGACAGCACGGTGTGCGGGTCGAGGCGTTCGTGTGCCGCAAGCCGGACGAGAACTTCGAATCGGTGTACCGCTACCTGTTGCGCCGCAACCGTCGCCTCTACGGCGTGGCGTACACGCTCGACAAGGTCGGCGACATCTATCTGGTGGGACGCATCGCCGCGCACGCGGTGACCCCCGAGGAGATCGACGCGGTCCTCGGGCAGGTCCTCGAGGCGGCGGACCACGACTTCAACATCATCCTCGGTATCGGGTTCATCACGTCCATCAAGCGCGAATGGGAGTGGCGGGTCTCGCGCGGCGAACCGTTGCGCAATCTCGAGCCGTTCCGTCACCTCATCGAGGAGGAGACCGGCACGCCGTTCGAGCCCGATGTGGACGACGACGAACCCGAGGATCGGCGCGAAGCGAACGGGTGACGGCGTTGCCGGACACCGTTATCTCGCCGTGAACATGTCCGGTTGGAGAGGTCTGCACGGCCGTATGGTGTGACCATCACCACAATCGAAATCCGCTGGAAACGTCCGGGAAACGGTGCGTTCCCGCGAAGCGAACTGGGGTTTTGTCGATCGCCGGTCCGGTTTCTCGCACAGCCGTACCGGAAAATCGACCCGTGACCTCGCCGTGATGAACCCTTACCGTCGATGTAGGCCCGATACCGACGGGCGTTACACACCGGCCCCGCAGCCGCTCGTTCCACCCCCGCGGGATTGTCGGATCCACAACCTGCCGAGGGGTGGAGCGAGAGAGCGACCGGGCGTGCGCGAGCACCGCACCGTGTCGCCGGCACCGACCGTCCAGCCCACATGTGGCGGACCCATTGCGTCGGGGGCCTCGCAAGCAGCCGGAAAGGATTCATCCACATGGCAAAGTTCACGATCAAGCGCGCCTTGGGCACCCTCGCTGCCTCCACTGCACTCGTTGCGACCCCGTTCGCTCTGGGTGCCGGTACCGCCAACGCCGCATCCGGCAACTGGGATGCCGTCGCACAGTGCGAGAGCGGTGGAAACTGGGCGATCAACACCGGTAACGGCTACTACGGCGGTCTGCAGTTCTCGCAGAGCACCTGGGAGGCCTACGGTGGCTCGGGAACCGCGAACAACGCCTCGCGCGAGGAGCAGATCCGCGTCGCCGAGAACGTCCTCGCCGGACAGGGCGTCGGTGCATGGCCGGTCTGCGGTCAGTACCTCTGACCGCAGCGCCCTCGGGCGTAGGGAGCGCAGCTCACACGACATCGTGAGCGCAGCTCCAGCAGCTTCCGAACCCCGCGTGCGATCCGTCGCACGCGGGGTTCGTGCTCTCCGGCAGGCGAACCGCGCCGGGAACGGTATCCTCGCAATCCTCACACAGCGCGTGTGACGGGCTTCACAACCGCTGCGGTAGTGTGGACTCGACCGAAAGTCGGCACGGCGTGCCAGCAGAATGCTCGGAGGATGAGTAATGAGTTTCCGCAGTCCCTTTCCCGACGTCGACATCCCGGCATCGAGTGTCTACGACTTCCTGTTCGGTTCGCTCGACGAGTCCGAGCTCGATCGACCCGCGCTCATCGACGGCGCGTCCGGCACCGTGACGGACTACCGCACGCTCGTGGCCCACATCGACGCCGTCGCCGGAGCGCTGGCCGCCCGGGGCATCGGTGTGGGGAAGGTCGTCGGGCTGCTCGCACCCAACGTGCCGGCCTTCGCCTCGGTCTTCCACGGCATCCTGAGGTCCGGCGCCACCGCGACCACGATCAACGCCCTCTACACAGCCGGGGAGATTTCGAAGCAACTCGACGACTCGGGGGCCGTGGCACTGTTCACGGTGTCCCCGTTCCTGCCGCAGGCGAAGGAGGCCGCCGCGGCCGCCGGGATCCCCGACGAGTTGCTCTTCGTGCTCGACGGCGCCGAGGGCCATCCGTCCCTGCGCGACGTGCTCACCGAGGGTTCACCGGCTCCCGCCGTCGAGTTCGATCCGGCCACCCACCTCGCGGTACTGCCGTACTCCTCGGGCACGACCGGCCGGCCCAAGGGCGTGATGCTCACGCACCGCAATCTCGTCGCGAACGTCTGCCAGATCACCCCGCGGATGGGTATCGCCGCCGACGACCGCGTGCTCGCACTGCTGCCGTTCTTCCACATCTACGGCATGACGGTGCTGCTGAACGCCGCGCTGTACAACCGCGCGTCGCTGGTGACGATGCCGAAGTTCGACCTCGTCGACTTCCTCACCTACATCTCGGAACACAAGTGCACGTACGTGTTCATCGCGCCGCCGGTCGCTGTCGCGCTCGCCAAGCACCCCCTCGTCGACCAGTACGATCTGTCGAGCGTGCACACGGTCTTCTCCGGTGCTGCACCGCTCGACAAGGAACTCGCCGGATCGGTCGCGAAGCGCTTGGGCTGCAACGTCCGGCAGGGATACGGCATGTCGGAGATGTCTCCCGTGTCGCACGCAATTCCCTTCGAGGACAACGAGACCGAACTCGATTCGGTGGGACCGACGATCGCGAACATGGAATGCAAGATCGTCGATCCCGCCACCGGCGAGGAAGTCGAATATCCCACCGGCGACGGCGTTTCGGCGCCCGGCGAACTGTGGTGCAAGGGACCGAACGTCATGGTCGGTTATCTCGGCAATCCCGAGGCCACGGCCGACACCCTCGACGAGGACGGCTTCCTCCACACCGGCGACATCGCCACGGTCGACGGGAAGGGTGCCGTCCGGATCGTCGACAGGCTCAAGGAACTCATCAAGTACAAGGGCTACCAGGTGCCGCCGGCCGAGCTCGAGGCTCTGCTGCTCACGCACCCGCAGATCGCCGACGCCGCGGTGATCGGCGTCCGTGACGCCGAGGGCGAGGAGGTTCCGAAGGCCTTCGTCGTCCGGCAGCCGGATTCGACGATCGACGAGGACGAGGTCATCGACTTCGTGGCCGCGCGGGTCGCGCCGCACAAGAAGGTCCGCCAGGTCGAGTTCATCGACACGGTGCCGAAATCCTCTGCGGGCAAGATTCTTCGGAAGGATCTGCGCGCCCTGAACGCCTGACGGGCGCACCGGCGACGTGTGGATCCCCGGGAGATCGTGTGTCTCCCGGGGATGCCGCTGTCCGGCCCCTGCTACGGAACCGCCGGGCCTCGACCTCTCGGGCCGTGGAGGACCCTGCCCGATCAGGCGAGCATGTGTGGTTGTCCCGCTCGGTACCGGTCGGCGTTGATGCGCCGCAAGGGTTCCAGTTCGGGCGGTTCGTGCAACTTGTACAGTGCCGGCGGTGCGGCGGGGGAGCCCGCAGTCTGGAGCAACGCACCCACCGCCGCCCGCGCCGATTCGTTCGCGCTCTCCATCGTCGCGAGGTCGATGTCGTTGCGGACGTAGTCGCCCGCGAGGAACAGGTTCGGGATCGCGGTGTGTGCCTCGGGCCGGTTCGCGAGCGACCCCGCGGTGTTGATGAGCAGCGGGTGTCGTTGGTGACGCCACCGGCTCCCCACTTCACGCCGGGATCGAGGAACCACGAGGCGATGTCGTTCTCGTCGATCGCGCCCGTCCCGTCCTCGAGGCAGGCCGACATCTGCGCCCACACCTCGCGGGCGATCTCCTCCGGCGTGCACTGCCTGGCGGTTCTGCCGTAGAGGATGCCGGGGGTGTCCCAGTCGGAGATGTCCACCGACAGGCAGTCGTGCGCCGAACCGTCGCCGTACCGTTGAGGGAAGTCGCCGCGCCACAGCGAGACGGCGCGTTCGGCCGGCATCGCCGCGACGAGCTGTCGCGTCAGTGCGGAGACGAGCTGTCGCGTCAGTGCGGAGACGAGGATCTCGCGGTATCCCTTCGACTTGCCGTCGGCCTCGAGGGTCTGCGCCCACGTCTCGTGTTCCCACTGGCCGTCGCGACGTTCGAGGCTGCTGGTGAGGAACATGACGAGTTTGCGCATGAAGACCGCGAGCTCGTGCGGTGGGATCGAGCCGCCGAGGGAGAAGGCCGCCGTCAGGCTCTCCTGCAGACTCAGCGGGTCGTAGATATCGAAGCGCAACGGTGCGATGGAGGCCGGGGCGGTGAGGTCGGGCGCGCCGGGGATCGCCATCCGGAAGCCGTGTCCCGCAACGAGTTTGTCGAACACGCCGTTCGGGTTTCCGGGGAACGGGATCCGTCGCATCGTGTCGGGGATGTGCTGGTAGAAGCCGGGGAAGAAGCGGAAGCCGTGTTCACCGGGCAGATCGAGGCGGCCGCCTGCCGCGGTGCCGGGGGAGGGGGTGCTGCGCGCCTTGCCGCCGAGCGCGGTCGGCTCGAAGACGGTGACCTCGAAGCCGCGTTCGATCAACTCGTGCGCGGCGGCCGGTCCGGCCATCCCGCCGCCGAGGATCGCGACCCGGCGTCCGCCGGAGTGCACCGCCGGTGCGCGGCGGCTCGGCTGTGCGCCCGCCGTGACCGGCAGGGCTCGGCTGTGCGCCCGCCGTGACCGGCAGGGCTGCGGCCCCGAGCGCGCCGAGGGCGGTGAGGACGGTGCGGCGGGACATGCGTCCGTCGGGCTGCGGACCCCGGTGTGGCTGCGGACCCCGGTGTGGCTGCGGACCCCGGTGTGACATCGAATCCCGTGTGTGTCGGTGATGACGAACTGTGGTGCGCGGCGCCGACTCCCGCGTTCCTGGCAACGTACATTGTCAGATACGGCCCACGATCGGGGGCGCCCGTGGCGAAATCCCCATCCGTGCATGTCAGGATTGGGTCATGACTATCGGAACACTTGTTCTGCTCCGCCACGGCGAGAGCGAATGGAATGCGATGAACCTGTTCACCGGCTGGGTGGACGTGCATCTGACCGACAAGGGGATCGCCGAGGGCAAGCGGGCCGGTGCCCTCCTCGTCGAGCACAATGTGCTTCCCGACGTCTCCTACACCTCCCTGCTGCGCCGCGCGATCAGCACCGCCAACTTCGCGCTCGACGCCGCCGACCGGCACTGGATCCCCGTCATCCGCGACTGGCGTCTCAACGAACGCCACTACGGCGCGCTCCAGGGCAAAAACAAGTCCGAGATCAAGGACGAGTTCGGCGAGGAGCAGTTCATGCTGTGGCGTCGCAGCTACGACACCCCGCCGCCGCCGATCGAGCCGGGTTCGAAGTACAGCCAGGACGCCGACCCGCGCTACGCCGACGTCGACGAGGTTCCCCTCACGGAGTGCCTGAAGGACGTCGTCGCCCGTTTGATCCCGTACTGGGAGTCGACGATCTCCCAGGACCTGCTCGCGGGCAAGACCGTGCTCGTCACCGCGCACGGCAACTCGTTGCGCGCGCTCGTCAAGCACCTCGACGGGATCTCCGACGACGACATCGCGGGCCTGAACATTCCGACGGGCATCCCGCTGCGCTACGACCTCGACGAGAACCTGCGCCCGCTGAACCCGGGTGGCACCTATCTCGACCCCGAGGCCGCAGCTGCCGGTGCGGCGGCGGTCGCGAACCAGGGCGCCAAGTAGCAGCCTCACGGAAGCGAGATCCGACCCCGTTGCCGTTCGGTGACGGGGTCGGTTCGTTCGTGCAGGTCCGTCGCAGAGTGGTCCGTTCTGGGCGAACAAAGGGTGAACAACACTCCAACGTCCGAAAAATGGGGTGTGACGTGCGGGAAATGCCGTCGACCCGCTGTCCGGTGGGGTACCGGTGTCATTACGATTCGAAGTGTGAGTGTTACGCAGGCCGTGTTGCTGGCCGTGGTCGCAGCGGTCCTCGGCGGGATCGTCACCGTCGCCGCCGGGAGGCTGGTGCAGCGCCGGGCCCACGATAGCGACCAAGCCGACCTCACGATGTTCGACGTGCTCGACCGGGTCGTGCACGGGGCGTCGACCGGTATCGCGGTGGTCGACAAGTTCCACGACGTCGTCCTGTCGAACCCGCGCGCCGAGGAACTCGGCCTCGTCCGCAACCGGCAGATCGACGACCGGGCCTGGGCGGCCGCCTGCCAGGTGCTCGAGAAGAGGAAGCCGATCGAACTCGACCTGGGCGCGAAGGCATTGCTCGGCCGCGAGCCCGTCGCGGTGCGCTGCACCGTCCGGCTGCTGCTCGACCAGGATCCGCGCTTCGTCGTGCTCTACGCCTTCGACGACTCCGAGCACGTCCGCATGGAGGCCACCCGGCGCGATTTCGTGGCCAACATCAGCCACGAACTGAAGACCCCCGTCGGCGCGATGGCGTTGCTCGCGGAGGCGCTGCTCGAATCCGTCGACGATCCCGAGACCGTCCGCCACTTCGGCGAACGGGTCCAACGCGAGGCGACGCGCCTCGGCAACATGGTGACCGAACTGATCGCCCTCTCGAAGCTCCAGGGTGCCGAGAAACTGCCCGATCTCGAGGTCGTGGACGTCGACGCCGTCGTCGACGAGGCTCTCGACCGCACGCGCCTGACCGCCGAGAACGCCTCGATCACCATCAGCACCGACCGGCCGAGCGGTCTCGAGATCCTCGGCGACCGAACGCTGCTCGTCAGCGCCCTCACCAACCTCATCGAGAACGCGATCGCCTACTCCCCGGCCGGCTCACCGGTGACCATCAGCAGGTCGCTGCGCGACGGCAAGGTCGCTATGGCCGTCACCGACCGGGGGATCGGTATCGCCAAGGAGGACCAGGAGCGGGTCTTCGAGCGCTTCTTCCGCGTCGACAAGGCCCGGTCGCGGGCCACCGGAGGCACCGGCCTCGGGCTGGCCATCGTCAAGCACGTCGCTGCGAACCATCACGGCGAGATCACCCTGTGGAGCAAGCCCGGTACCGGCTCCACCTTCACCCTCCTCGTCCCGGCTCACGTCGAGGACGCCGAGGACGACGAGAACCACACCGCCGACCGCACCGAGAAGGTGGTCGGATCGTGACGCAGACCCCACCCGGGTTCCCGGGCGGACGGATATCGAGAAACAGACGGAGGACCAGCTCGTGACGCGTGTGCTGATCGTCGAGGACGAGGAATCGTTGGCGGATCCGCTCGCCTTCCTGCTGCGGAAGGAGGGGTTCGAGACGACCATCGCCGGCGACGGCCCCTCGGCCCTCGCCGAGTTCGACCGGGAGGGCGCCGACATCGTCCTGCTCGACCTGATGCTCCCCGGGATGAGCGGCACCGACGTGTGCAAGCAGTTGCGGACCCGCTCGGGTGTGCCGGTCATCATGGTCACCGCTCGCGACAGCGAGATCGACAAGGTCGTCGGGCTCGAACTCGGCGCCGACGACTACGTCACCAAACCGTACTCGGCGCGTGAACTCATCGCCCGGATCCGTGCGGTCCTGCGGCGCGGGGCCGACACCGAGAGCGAGGTAGCGGCGGACGACGGACTGCTCGAGGCCGGACCCGTGCGGATGGACGTCGACCGTCACGTCGTACACGTCAACGGTGAGCCGGTTGCCATGCCGCTCAAGGAATTCGACCTGCTCGAATATCTCCTGCGGAACTCCGGGCGGGTGCTCACCCGCGGACAGCTCATCGACCGGGTGTGGGGCGCCGACTACGTCGGCGACACCAAGACCCTCGACGTCCACGTCAAGCGTCTGCGCTCGAAGATCGAGGAGGATCCGGCCAAGCCGCGTCACCTCGTGACGGTGCGCGGTCTGGGTTACAAGCTCGAGGCCTGATCGGAGCCGGCATCGGAGCCCGCCTGTGCTGCCGACGTCGCGGGATGGATCGCGATCAGACCCAGTCCCTGGCGTCGCCGGCACAGGCGCGCGAGCTCGTCGTAGGCCGCCGCACCGAGGAGTTCGGTGAGCTCGGGGGCGTACGACTGCCAGACCGGACGCTCGCCGACGTGCGCGTCGGGAGAGCCCGAGCAGTACCAGTCGAGGTCGTGCCCACCCTCACCCCAGCCGCGTCGGTCGTACTCGGTGATGACCGTGCGCAGGATCTCGGTGCCGTCGGGACGCTCGACCCAGTCCTGGGTGCGGCGGATCGGGAGCTGCCAGCACACGTCCGGCTTCATCTCGAGCGGTTCGATGCCGCGTCGCAACGCCATGGTGTGGAGGGCACAGCCCTGGCCGCCCTCGAATCCGGGACGGTTCAGGAAGATGCACGCACCCTTGTAGCGGCGGGTGCGCAGGGCGGGCTCGTCGTCGATCTCGTCCTCTTCGAGGTAGCCCTTCTTGCCCAGGCCCTTGTCCATGAACTGCCAATCGGCCGGCGTGAGGTGTTTCACTGCCTTCGCCAGCTTCTGGCGATCGTCGTCGTCGGACAGGAACGCACCGTGCGAGCAGCACCCGTCGTCGGGTCGCTCGGCGATGATGCCCTGGCACGCCGGAGTGCCGAACACGCAGGTCCACCGCGAGAGCAGCCATGTCATGTCTGCGGCGATGACGTGTTCGTCGTTGTCGGGGTCGGTGAACTCCACCCATTCCCGAGGAAAGTCGAGAGGGACTTCCGGGGCCGGGTCGAGTTTGTGTGGGGCATGGGACATACCTGCTGTCACAGGTCCCGACGGTAGACCCAGTACCGTATTGATGTGCGCTTAGGGGTACTCGACGTCGGAAGCAACACCGTTCACCTGTTGGTGGTGGACGCCCATCGTGGTGGGCACCCCACGCCGATGAGTTCGACGAAGGCCACGCTGCGGCTGTCCGAGAACATGGACGACAACGGCGACATCACCTCCAACGGCGCCGATCAGCTCGTCGAGACCGCCGCCGAATTCGCCAGCATCGCCCGCACCTCGGGATGCGGCGAGCTCATGGCGTTCGCGACGTCCGCGGTGCGCGACGCCGGCAACTCCGAGGCCGTCCTCGAGCGGGTGCGCCGGGAGGCCGGGGTGTCGCTGGACGTGCTCTCCGGCGAGGACGAGGCGCGGCTGACCTTCCTCGCGGTGCGCCGCTGGTACGGCTGGAGCGCCGGAAACATCCTCGACCTCGACATCGGCGGTGGTTCGCTCGAGCTCACCTTCGGTGGCGACGAGGACCCCGAGATCGCCTACTCGCTCCAGCTCGGTGCGGGACGGCTCACCCGCGACTGGTTCCGTGAGGACCCGCCCGGCAAGCGCCGGATCTCGGCGCTGCGCGACTGGCTCGACGCCGAACTCGCCGAGCCGGCGAAGGCCATACGCAACGCGGGCGACCCCGACCTGTGTGTGGGCACCTCCAAGACCTTCCGGACCCTCGCCCGCCTGACCGGCGCGGCCCCCTCGTCCGCCGGCCTGCGGGTACAACGGACCCTGACGGCCAGCGGACTGCGCCAGCTCATCGCATTCATCTCCCGGATGACCACGGCCGACCGCGCAGAACTCGAAGGCGTCAGCTCGGACCGGTCCGAGCAACTCGTCGCCGGCGCCCTCGTCGCGGAGGCGAGCATGCGTGCCCTCGGAGTGGAGACGCTGCAGATCTGCCCGTGGGCGTTGCGCGAAGGCCTGATTCTTCGGAAGCTCGATACGGATATGGGTGGCGAACTGGTGGTGGCAACCGGATGAGCGAGAATCGCAGCAACGACACGGGGCAGATCTCCGTGGCCGAGCTGTTGGCGCGTAACGGCCAGAAGGTGGGAACACGGGCCGGGGGACGACGCCGACGAGGTGCGAGCGGCGGCATCTCCGTCGCCGAACTGACGGGCGAGATCCCGATCACCCGCGCAGACAGCAAGGTCGAGCGGAATACCCCGACCGATGCGGAAAGCGCTGCCGGGCAGGCGGATTCGTCGTCCTCGACGGCTGCTGTCGAGGCGGAGACCCCGCCGAAGGCCGTCCCGGCGCCACGCAAGGTCGAGACCCCGAAGCTAGAGACGCCGAAGGCGGCGACCTTCGCGCTGTCCGACATCGAGAAGACCACCGTGACCCCGCGGGTTGCCGTCGAGACGAAGACGCCGCCGGTGAAGACCGGAACGAGCACGCCTGCCGTCACGAAGACGCCGCCTGCCGCGAAAACACCACCCACTGCGAAGGCGCCGTCCGGCCCGGCGGCGAAGGTGCCTGCAGCCGCGGATGAAGTGCCGAAGACGGACACGGTGTCGAAGACGGACACGGTGTCGAAGACGGCCGCATCGACGAAGGCAGCGTCCAAGGCGGCGCCGCCCAAGATCGAGTCGCCGACCGAGGTCATCCGTCCCGAGGCGCTTCCCCGGCGCGCGCGGGCGCATCTCGGAGCGGCAGCGCCCGGCTCGCAGTCCGGTGAAGGAGCAGCGGTCGCCGACAAGAAGGCGGACAAGAAGTCCGAGAAGGCGAGCGTCCCGGTGGTGTCGGTGCGCAAGGCCGACGTCGCCGAACCGCGACTACTGTCCGGCCCCGCCAGCGACCTGCAGGGCACCGGTTCCGACGCCGACGACTCGACCGACACCATCGGTGCTGCGGGTGCCGCGCCCGACGCTTCGGAGGGAGTGGCATCGTCGCGGTCGCGGAAGTCCCGCGGCAAGGGTGGGAAGGCGACGTCCGACGCCGCCGACGACTCGGCACGGAAGAGTGCGGACGACGAGTCCGCCGACGCGGAGCAGGGCAGTGGCCTCAAGCAATGGGCGTTACTGATCGGCGAGAGCGTCGCCGCGATCGTCGCGGGCGGATTGCTCTTCAAGGGCTTCGAGCGGTTGTGGGACCTCATGCCGTGGGTCGCCTTCGCGCTCGCGCTGCTGGTGATCGTGGGCCTGGTCGCGCTGGTGCGTGTCCTGCGGCGCACCGACGACATCACGAGTCAGCTCATCGCGCTCGCGGTGGGAGCATTCGTGGCCTTCGGGCCGCTGTTGTTCCTGCTGCCCGGGTGAGCCGATGCCGACCGCGCAGGGAATCCGGGTAGGGCTGTCCACCGCTTCGGTCTATCCGGAGAACACCGAAGCGGCGTTCCGCTTCGCGGCCGATCTCGGTTTCGACGGGGTCGAGCTGATGGTGTGGGCCGAACCGGTGAGCCAGGACCCCACCTCGGTGGAGCGTCTGGTCCGCGAGTACGGCGTGCCGGTGCTCGCCGTGCACGTGCCGTGTCTGCTGATCTCGCAGCGCGTGTGGGGATCCGATCCCGCCGCCAAGCTCGACCGTTCGGTGCGTGTCGCCGAGATCCTCGGTGCGGAGACCGTCGTGGTCCATCCGCCCTTCCGGTGGCAGCGTCGCTATGCGGAGGGATTCTCCGACCAGGTCGCGGCGCTCGAGGCCGACAGCCACGTGGTGCTCGCGGTCGAGAACATGTACCCGATGAGGGCCGACGTCGTCTTCGGCGGTCGTGATCGCGGCGCCGAACGTCTGCGCCGGCGCGGTCCCGGCCGCGCGGTCTCGGCCTACAGCCCGTCGCTCGACCCCACCGACACCGGTTTCGCGCACTACACGCTCGACCTGTCGCACACCGCGACCGCGGGGGCCGACGCCCTCGCGCTCGCGGATCGGATGGGGGAGGGGCTCGCCCACCTCCATCTCGCCGACGGCCGGGGCTCCTCGCTCGACGAACACCTCGTCCCGGGAACGGGCACGCAGCCGTGTGCGGACGTGTGCCGCCGGCTCGCCGCGAGCGACTTCGGCGGGCACGTGGTGCTCGAGATCAGCACCCAGAGCGCACGGACGCGTGCGGAGCGCGCCGGGATGCTGGCGCGTTCGCTGGCCTTCGCGCGCACGCACCTGGATCGCTCGGCGACGCGCGCGATCACCGCCGGCCCCGAGAGTCCCCGGCACACGGACATCGCGCGCGTCCCCGCCTCAGAGGGCAGCGATTCCGGCGGCGAGCACGGCGACGCCTGAGATCAGCACGCCCGCGGTGAGGGAGACGGCGCCGAGCCGGACCGCCGCGAATATCCGGCCGGGCCGCGTCGGATCGGGCCCGAGCACCGACAGGAAGAAGCCTGCCGGGATCAGGATCGCGGCGACGAGCACGGCGATGGCGCCGGCCGCCGACCAACCGGGTGATGCGCCCACGACGTGCGTGAGAACGGCGATGAGCAACCCGAGGGTGACGAGTACTCCAGCGTGGGCGTGACCGGCACGGAAGAACGTCTTCTGCAGGTCGTTGGTGGGTACGCCGCCCGCGGCGACGCGTAGCAGGAAGGTGCCTCCGAAGGCGATGCCTGCGACGGTGAGCACGGTGCTCCCGAGAACGATGGTCACGAGCGGACGCATGAGGGCCTCCTCGGCCGGTACTCCGTGACTGGATACTACAACTATCCAATACTGGATAGTTGTAGTATCCGGTGTCGAGGAGCGGAGGTGATCGGTGCGTATCTCGGAACTCGCCGAGCGTTGCGGCATACCGCTGCCGACGGTGAAGTACTACCTGCGCGAGGGGCTGCTCATGCCGGGCGTGGCGACGAGCGTCACCTCGGCGACCTACGACGACCGGCACGTGCGGCGCCTGGGTCTGGTCCGGTCACTCGCCGCGCAGGGTCTGCCCCTCGAGAAGATCAAGACCGTCGTGGATCTCGTCGACAATCCCCGCGACGACCTCTTCGTCGAACTCGGCCACGCCATCGCCGCGCTGCCACCCTACGTCGAGGACTCGGCCGGTCCCGGCTATCCCCGCGCCCGCCACCTGCTCGAACGCCTCGGCCAGGTCTACGACCCACGGTTCGCGGCCGTGGCGCAACTCGAACACGCGCTCGCGGCACTCGAAGCCGCCGGCCTGCGGATGGACGACCGCCGGATCGACGCCTACGGCCGTCACGTCCGCGCCATCGCCGAACTCGACCTCGAACTGCTGCCGACGCACTCCCGGGAAGCCACCGTGGAAGCGGCCGTGCTCGGGACCGCCCTGTACGAACCGGTCCTCACGGCCATGCGCCGGTTGGCCCACCAGCATCTCGCCGCCCGCATGTTCGGGTCCGGTGGACCCCCCACGACCGGCGCCGATCCGGCCCCGAACGACGACCAGGAGCAGCAGTGACCCTCACCGACCAGCCCTTCCTCGACCTGACCTCGGTCACCCGGGTGCCGGGAGAGCACCCGGATGGCACGGCGGCCTGGCAGGCGCACATCGATCCGGTGTGGACCATCGGGCCCAAGGCGCACGGCGGATGCATGCTCGCGGTCTGCGCGTCCGCGGCGCGCAGGTCGGTGCTCGACGCCGGCGTCGACCCGCTCACCCAGCCCCTCGCCGTGAGTGCCTCGTTCGTCGCCGCGCCCGACCCCGGCGACGTCGAACTCACCACCGTCCTACGCAAGCAGGGCAAGCAGATCGCCCTTGTGGACGTCGAACTGTCCCAGGCCGGGCGTGTGGCGGTGCGGGCGAGTGTCACCCTCGGCACGCCGGATACCGAGGAGCCCTTCCACACGGTGCCGCACCGCGCGACCACCATGCCCGCCGACCCGCCGGCCGAGTCGGTGCTCGTCACCCCCGAGCACCCCATGGGGCAGATCGTGAAGTTCGCCGCCACCTCCCACCTCCGGATCGACTCCGCCACCGCGCGTTTCCTCGACGGGCAGCAGGGCGAACCGCTCGTGTCGATGTGGACGCGGCCGTCGCCGGGCGACGAGGCCGACGTCGACACCTCGGTGCTGTTCGCGCTCATGTGCGGCGACGTGTCGGCTCCCGTCGCGATGAACCTCGGCCGTTTCGGCTGGGCGCCGACGGTGCAACTCACCGCCTATCTGCGGCGGGTTCCGGCTCCGGGATGGCTGCGGGTCATCGCCGAGAGCAGCGTGCTCGGCAGCACCTGGTTCGAGGAGGACCACACCGTCGTCGACTCGACCGGCCAGGTGGTCGTGCAATCGCGTCAGCTGGCCATGATGCCGCGCTGATAGGCCCGAACGCGGTAGGTCCCGACAGGCGGTGACCGTGGTGTAGGCCGCACGGACGGTCGTGGCAGGCTGTCCCCATGACGAGAATCGCAGTGATCGGTGGCGGCAGGATCGGCGAGGCGCTGATCTCGGGTCTGCTGAAGAACGGCTTCGCGACCAAGGATCTCGTGGTCGCCGAGAAGTTCGAGGAACGGCGTGAGGAATTGTCCCGGGCCTACTCGATCCGGGTCACCGACAGCACCTCCGACGCCGCGGAAGGCGCCGACGTGGTGGTCGTGGCCGTCAAGCCCAACGACGTGGACGTCGTCGTCACCGCCCTCGCGGCGGTCGACGCCGGGAACGACGACGAGCAGATCCTGGTGTCGCTTGCCGCGGGCATCCCGACGGTCCGCTACGAGACCAAGCTCCCGGCCGGCTTCCCCGTCGTGCGCGTGATGCCGAACACCCCGATTCTCGTCGGGGAGGGCGCGAGCGTGCTGTCCGCCGGTCGGTACGTCAAGCAGCAGCATCTCGACACGGTCCGCGAGATCCTCGCGAGCGTGGGAACGGTCTCGGTGGTCCCGGAGGCGCAGATCGACGCGGTCACCGCGGTTTCCGGATCCGGGCCCGCATATTTCTTTCTCGTCGCGGAGGCGATGATCGACGCCGGTGTCTCGCTCGGCCTGACGCGGGCGGTGGCCACCGATCTGGTGGTGCAGACGATGACCGGCTCGGCCGCGATGCTCACGCGCTCGGGGGACAACGCTGCCGACCTGCGCGCCGCGGTCACCTCGCCGGGTGGCACCACGGCGGCCGCGATCCGCGAACTCGAGCGTGGAGGCCTGCGTACGGCCTTCTACGAGGCGCTCGACGCTGCGAAGCGCCGTTCCGCGCAACTCGGGGCGGCATCGGATCAGCCGTCGCCTGCGGCCCGCGAGGGGCTCTCCGGGACGGCCTGACAGGGCATCCACCCGAGGCACTGACAGGTGTCACTGCGCAACGCTGACAGACGTCACCGTAGGGCGTAGCGTGGCGACGAACAGCCGCCCGCCGGAAATTCCCCAGCTGCATCGTCGCACAGGAACCATTCGTCACGCTAAGCTCGAATCAGCACGTGCGTGTCTGTTCCGCCGGAGGGGAAGCCGGCGGCGCGGGCGTGCCGGAGGTGTGTAATGGTTTCAGGAAACACGCCGTCGAAGGGTCAACCTCAAGACGGACAGTCGGTTCTCGCCGGTACCCAGTTCCTGACGGTTGCCGAAGTAGCAGCTCTCATGCGGGTGTCGAAGATGACCGTGTACAGGCTGGTGCACAGTGGCGAACTACCCGCAGTGCGTGTGGGACGCTCGTTCCGCGTGCATGCGAAGGCCGTCCACGACTACCTCGAGACGTCGTACTTCGACGTCGGATAGAGGTCGGACAGGGACGATCGGCGCATCGTCGGGGACGACGGTACGACGAACGGATCCGGTGCGCGAGGGAAGTCGCGTTCCGGGACGGACCTCGGTTTCACGCCGGGTGGGCCGCCCCGGTAGGATTGCTTGTCGTCGTACCGGCCAGCCGGTGTCGTGAGGCGCTGTTACTCGTCGCCACGAGGCCCAGCGTCGACATACATCAGGCGTACGTCACCGGCGTGCGCAGGAACGCTACAAGGAACGTGAGGGATGCCCACATGGGATCTGTGATCAAGAAGCGCCGTAAGCGCATGTCGAAGAAGAAGCACCGCAAGCTGCTCCGCCGCACCCGAGTGCAGCGTCGTAAACTCGGCAAGTAAGCCCTGCGCCTATCCGATGCCCGTCACCTTCCATGGTGGCGGGCATCGTTCGTCTGTGGATCCCGGTACACGAAAGTTCACCCACGAGTCGTGCGATGGCGGCGAAGTGGCCGTATTGTGGGACGGCATACCGCGTCGGGGCGAATGTGACCGATGACGCGTGTGGGGCAGCAGGGGGTTTCACGAGTGGTTTCGCAGGGGCACGAAGTGGCACGTCCACGAGTCGTGCTGGTCACCGGAGCAAGTCGGTTCCTGGGTGGTTTCCTCGTCACCAGGCTCGCCCAGAATCCCGACATCGAGCGGGTGATCGGCGTCGACACCCAGTCGCCGTCGAAGGACATGCTCCGGCGCATGGGGCGGGCCGAGTTCGTGCTCGCCGACATCCGCAACCCACTCATCGGCAAGATCATCCGCAACATGGACGTCGACACTGTCGTCCACGCGTCCGCCGTCACGAAGGCCCCGAAGTCCGGGAGCCGCACGGCGATGAAGGACATGAACGTCCTCGGCGCGATGCAGCTGTTCGCGGTGTGCCAGAAGGCACCCTCGGTGCGCAGGATCGTGCTGCGCTCGTCGTCCGTCCTCTACGGATCGAGTGCCAAGGACCCCGCGAAGTTCACCGAGGAGATGAGCGCCCGCCGCCGGCCCACGGGCGCCTTCGCCCGCGACATGATAGAGGTCGAGGGATATCTGCGCGGCGTCGCCCGGCGGCGCAGCGACATCGCGACCACCATCCTCCGGTTCGCACCCACCGTCGGGAACCGGCTGCCCGGCTCGGTGTCGAGCTATCTCACCTCCCCGCTCGTCCCCAACGTGCTCGGCCGCGACGCGCGACTACAGTTGCTGCACGAGGAGGACGCACTCGGTGCGCTCGAACACGCGGTCGTCGCCGGACCGTCAGGGACGTACAACATCGCCGGTGAGGGGATCGTCACGATGACCCAGGCCGTGCGCCGGGCCGGTGGCGTCACCGTGCCGATGCCCTACGCGCTGTTCCGCACGGTCGGGCACGCACTCATGGGTTCCGTGATGAACTCCTTCACCAAAGAAGAACTCGACTATTTCCATTTCGGATGCGGACTCGACACCACGCGCATGCGCCACGAGTTCGGATTCGAACCACGCTGGACCACGAGAGAAGCGCTCGACGATTTCGCCCGGGGCCTCGCCCTCACCCGCATCGTGAAGACCGAATGGGTGGACAAGGCCGAGTCGATGGCGCTCTCCGTGCTCGGAGAGACGAGGGAGACGCGATGACGGAGGTCGCGAAGGTCATCCCGTTGCACGCCGGCAACCGCCGTCCCGGTGAACGGGTCACACGCACACCCCATCCGTCGATGGGGCCACCGCCCACCCCCGAGCAGGTGAACCGCACCGATCGATTCCTCGACGACCTGCGCGGCACGCTCGCACAACAGGTCACCGCCACCGCCGAGTTCGTGCGCCGCCGGATGACCGGCGACTACGAAGTCGACGACTTCGGCTTCGACCCGCACTTCACCGAGAACGTCGTCCTGCCGGTGCTGCGACCCCTGTTCGACAAGTGGTTCCGCGTCGAGGTCCGCGGCGTCGAGAACATCCCCGCCGAGGGCAGCGCACTCGTCGTCGCCAACCACGCCGGCACGCTCCCCGTCGACGCACTGATGACCTCCGTCGCCGTGCACGACCACGCGGATCGTCACCTGCGGATGCTCGCCGCCGATCTCGCCTTCGGTATGCCCGTGGTGGGGACGGTGACGCGCAAGGCCGGCCACACCCTCGCGTGCCATCCCGACGCCGAACGACTCCTCCGGCAGGACCAGGTGGTCGCGGTCTTCCCCGAGGGGTACAAGGGACTCGGCAAGCCGTTCAAGGAGCGTTACAAACTGCAGCGGTTCGGCCGCGGCGGTTTCGTGTCGGCGGCCCTGCGCACCCAGGCGCCCATCGTGCCGTGCTCGATCGTCGGCTCCGAGGAGATCTACCCGAACATCGCCGACCTCACCTCGCTCGCGCGCCTGCTCGGCCTGCCCTACTTCCCGATCACCCCGCTGTTCCCGGCGCTCGGCCCGCTCGGGATCGTGCCGCTGCCGTCGAAGTGGTACATCGAGTTCGGCACACCCATCGTCACCGACGTGTACGACGAGGCCTCGGCGGAGGATCCGATGGTGTTGTTCGAGGTCACCGACCACGTGCGCGAGACGATCCAGCAGACCCTCTACAAACTGCTCACGCGCCGGCGGAACGTCTTCCTCGGCTGAGCACCTCGAAAATCAAGCCGCTCGGTCGCGGCGGCGACCCACGAGGACCGCGACAGCACCACCCGCGGCACCGAGACCGAGCGCCGTCGGCACCCCGACCTTCGCGGCCTTGCGCGCCGTCCGGAAGTCGCGGATCTCCCACCCGCGTGTGCGAGCGACCTGCCGTAGATCCGGATCGGGATTGATCGCGACGGCCGTGCCGACCACCGAGAGCATCGGCACGTCGTTGTGGCTGTCCGAATAAGCCGTGCAGCGCTTGAGATTCAGACCCTCACGGATCGCGAGGGCCCGCACCGCGTGCGCCTTGCCGAGACCGTGCAGGATGTCGCCGACGAGACGGCCCGTGAAGACGCCGTCCTTCGACTCGGCGACGGTGCCGAGCGCACCGGTCAGGCCGAGGCGTTCGGCGATGACGTCGGCCAGTTCGACCGGCGTCGCGGTCACGAGCCACACCTGCTGGCCCGCGTCCAGGTGCATCTGCGCGAGCGCGCGGGTGCCCGGCCAGATCTTATCGGCGATGATGTCGTCGTAGATCTCCTCGCCGAGCCGGCGCAGTTCCTCCGTGGAGCGGCCCTGCACGAACGACAGCGCCTTGTCGCGACCGGACGCGACGTCGTTCATGTTCTCCTTGCCCGTCAGGCGGAACTTGACCTGCTGCCAGGCGAACTCGAACAAGTCGGACTTGTCGAAGTAGTTCCGGGCGACGAGGCCGCGGGCGAAGTGGATGATCGACGCGCCCTGCACCATCGTGTTGTCGACGTCGAAGAACGCCGCCGCGGTCAGATCGCGCGGGACGGGAGCGGTATCGGGGGAGGGCTCGGGTTCGACGCGGGATTCCTGCAACGCGAGGGCGGCATCGGCGCTCGCCTCACCTGCGAGATTGGCGCGGACCTCTTCCTCGCTGGGTCCGAATTTGCGAGAGAAGAGCCGACGTCCGGGACGGATGATGCTCGCCCACGTCTCACCCATGCCCCATCCGTAGGGAAACGAACGTCCTGGCACTCGCACCTCCGGTGTCGTAACGGGCGGGGCTGTCGAAACGGGCGGGCCCCGTGTGACCCCTGCACTTCCGGGCGCCGCACATATGGCGACCGCATGCACGGGCGACCCGCGCCAAGCCTAGCCCGCGACACCGCCCCTCACCGGGAGGCCGTCGCCCCCGTGACGAGGTGTGACGTTCATCTCGACAGGTCGTGCCGCACAGTGGAGGCATGAGTGAGCAATCGTCATCGGCAACGAGCGGCTCCGCGAGCCGTCATCACCTGACCCTTCTCGTGCGCGCCGGGTGCGGTGCGTGCGGTCCTGCGCGCGAGCAGCTCGAGGCGCTCGCGGAGGAACTCGGCGTCGAGGTCACCTGCATCGACGTGGATGTCGCTGCCGCAACCGATCCCGATCTGAGGGCCGAATTCGGGGACCGTCTGCCCGTCGTTCTGCTCGACGGACGCGAGCACAGCTACTGGGAGGTCGACGAGCCGCGACTGCGCGCAGATCTCGCTCGGTGAGTCGGCAGGTCCTCGTCGTACAGCAGGTGGGAAGCACATTCGGGGTGCTTCGAGCAACTTTGTGCATGGCTTCACAAGCGGTTACCGTGGTGTGAACGAATTCCCGGATCACCGTGAGGCCAGGCGTGTATCCACCGGCCGGACGAGGAGCCACGTACCGTGACGCAGTTGCACCCACCGCAGGGCGAGGACGCTCGCGGCACCGCCGAGTCCGGCGAGGGTGCCACTCCCACTCCTCCGGTCCGCGATATCCCACAGGCTACTGTGACGCGTCTCGCGACCTACCTCCGGGTCCTCGGTGCGTTCGCCGAAGCGGGCACTCTCATCGTCTCCAGTGAGGAACTCGCGGCCGCCGCCGGGGTCGGTTCGGCCAAACTGCGCAAGGATCTGTCCTTCCTCGGACCCAACGGAGTGCGCGGCGTCGGCTACGACGTCCTGCGCCTCCAGTCCCGCATCGAAGCAGCTCTCGGACTCGACCGGGGCCATCGCGTCGTGCTCGTCGGAGTTGGCAGCCTCGGCCGCGCCCTCGCCCGGTATCCGGGCTTCGACCGCCGCGGTTTCACGATGGCCGGACTCTTCGATTCCGATCCCGACGTGGTGGGCACACGTGTGGGCGATCTCGTCGTGCGTCACGTCGACGATCTCGAGAACGGAGCCCATGAACTCGGCGCGACCATCGGTGTCGTCGCCACCCCCGACGAGGCAGCACAGCAGGTGTGCGATCGGCTCGTGCTCGCAGGAGTGCGCAGCATCCTGAGCTTCGCTCCCGTCGAACTCGATGTCCCCGACCACGTCGAGATCCGACGCGTCGATCTGTCCGTCGAGATGCAGGTCCTGTCCTTCAACAGCACCCGCAACGGGGAGACCCCCCGGGCCGCGACCGCTGACGTTCGTCCTGCTGCCGGCGACGTACGCCCCGCCGGCATACCGCGGGTGTCCACCCGAAGCTCTGCTCGGCGTACCACAACAGGAAAGGCGGGTCCGATGGGCTCGGCCGCGACCAGAAACGGATCGGTGATCGCACCGTGAGTGTTCTCCTCGTCGGGATATCGCATAGGAGCGCACCGGTCCCGGTGCTCGAGAAGGTGGCGGTCACGGACACCGACCGCCCCAAGCTCACCGACAAGATGCTGGCGTCGGACAAGATCTCCGAAGCGATGATCGTCTCCACCTGCAACCGGGTGGAGATCTACGCGGTGGTCGACGCCTTCCACGGCGCGCTCGCCGCGGTCAGCGAACTGCTCGCCGAGCACTCGGGTCTGCCCGTCACCGAACTGCACAAGCACGCCTACGTCCGCTACAGCGAGGCCGCTGCCGAACACCTGTTCTCCGTCGCCAGCGGGCTCGACTCGATGGTCGTGGGGGAGCAGCAGATCCTCGGCCAGATCCGCACCGCCTACGCCGCCGCCGACGCTCAGCAGGCCGCCGGCCGCACCCTGCACGAACTCGCCCAGCAGGCGCTGCGCGTCGGCAAGCGGGTGCACTCGGAGACCGGCATCGACGCCGCCGGTGCATCCGTCGTGTCGGTCGCGCTCGACAAGGCCTCGAACTTCCTCGGAGGCGCCCTGAAGGGCCGCACCGCCGCGGTGATCGGTGCCGGCGCCATGGGTGGTCTCGCCGTCGCGCATCTCGTCCGGGCCGAGGTCGGCTCGATCGTCGTCGCCAACCGCACCCGCGACCGTGCCGAGCGACTCGCCGAGACCGCACAGGCCGCCGGTGTCGACGCCGAGGTCGTCGGATTCGACGATCTCGCGACCGCACTGAGCCGCGCCGACGTCGCCGTCACCTGCACCGGAGCCGTGGGCGCCGTCGTCACGCTCGCCGACGCGCACCGCGCACTCGCGCAGCCCGGCCGCGGCGAACGCCCCCTCGCGATCTGCGATCTCGGTCTGCCGCGCGACGTCGACACCGCCGTGGCCGGTCTTCCCGGTGTGCAGGTCTTCGACATGGAGTCGCTGCAGCGCGACCCGTCGGCCGGCGCCGCCGCGACCGACGCGGAGGCCGCCCGCACGATCGTCGCCGCCGAGCTGTCGCAGTACCTCACCGCGCAGCGACTCGCCGAGGTCACCCCCACCGTGACGGCACTGCGTCAGCGCGCCGCCGAAGTGGTCGAGGGCGAACTGATGCGCCTCGAATCGCGACTGCCCGATCTCGACGACGGCCAGCGCGGCGAGGTCGCCCGCACCGTGCGCCGGGTCGTCGACAAGCTCCTCCACGCACCGACGGTGCGCGTCAAGCAGCTCGCGTCGACGCCGGGAGGCGACCAGTACGCCGAGGCCCTGCGCGAGCTGTTCGAGCTGCGCCCGGGCTCGGTCGAGGCGGTCGCGACACCCACCAAAGATCTGAACTCGCTGACCGATCCCACCCTCTCGGGGGATCTGTCCGCCGCACTCGACCCCGCTGTCACCACCGAACTCCAGGCCTCACGAAAGGACGGCACCGCATGAGCACCGAAGCCGCATCGGTTTCCCGCGACGATGTTGCTCGGCAGGATCGTCCCCTGCGGATCGGTACCCGCGGCAGCGTGCTCGCCACGACCCAGGCCGGTACCGTGCGCGACGCACTGATTGCCGCCGGTCGCCCGGCAGAGCTCGTCATCATCACCACCAAGGGCGATGTGACGCCCGGCCCGGTGCAGCGCATCGGCGTCGGCGTGTTCACCGCCGAGCTGCGCGAGGCGCTGCTCGCAGGTGAGGTCGACGTCGCCGTGCACTCCTACAAGGACCTGCCGACCTTCCAGGATCCGCGCCTCGTCGTCGCGGCCGTCCCCGAGCGGGAGGACCCGCGCGACGCGCTCGTCGCCCGCGACGGACTCGTCCTCGGCGAGCTGCCGCCCGGCTCCAAGGTCGGTACCTCGGCGCCGCGCCGGCGGGCACAACTCGCTGCGCTCGGCCTGGGACTGCAGATCGAACCGCTGCGCGGCAACATCGACACCCGCATCGGCAAGGTCGACTCCGGCGAACTCGACGCGATCGTCATCGCGCGTGCCGGACTGTCGCGGATCGGACGCCTGGACCGGGTCACCGAGTCCCTCGAACCGGTACAGATGCTGCCCGCGCCGTCGCAGGGTGCGCTCGCCGTGGAGTGCCGGTCGGACGATCCCGAGATGATCGAGCTGCTCGCCGGACTCGACCATGCGCCGAGCCGCGCCGCAGTCGTCGCGGAGCGCTCGCTGCTCGCCGAACTCGAAGCCGGATGCACCGCACCGGTGGGGGCGATCGCCGAGGTCGTCGAATCGCTCGACGACGACGGCCGGGTGATCGAGGAACTGTCGGTGCGCGGATGCGCCGCCGCCATGGACGGATCGGATGTGCTGCGAGCGAGCGCGGTGGGGGCGCCGGAGAAGGCCGAGGAACTCGGTCGCCGTGTCGCCCGTGAACTGCTCGACCTCGGTGCGCGCGAGCTCATGGTCGAGCACGGGGTCCTCCCCGAGACGAGACCTGCCGATGATTGACACAGCCGGCACCGTCACCCGATTTGCCCTTACCGCTGATTTGACCGCACTGGAGAATGACCGATGAGCCGAGTCCGTAAGCACAACCCCGGGCGCATCCTGTTCGTGGGATCGGGCCCGGGCGATCCTGCGCTGCTCACCGTGCGCGCGCGTGACGTGCTGGCGGGCGCCACGATCGCCTTCACCGACCCCGATGTCGACAAGGGTGTCGTGGCCCTCGTCGGTGTCGACCACGGCACCGACCCGGAGACCGGTGAGCCCGTCGCCGAGGTCCGTCCCGCGCTCGGCGAGCCCGCCGAGGTCGCCAAGACGCTCGTCGCCGAGGCGAAGGCCGGTCGCGACGTGGTGCGCCTCGTCGCGGGCGACCCGCTCACCACCGACTCGGTGATCGCCGAGGTCAACGCCGTCGCCCGCACCCAGGTGGTCTTCGAGGTCCTGCCGGGCCTGCCCGCCGGATCGTCCGTGCCGAGCTACGCCGGTATGGCGCTCGGCTCGTGCCACACCGAGGTCGACGTGCGCGGAGAGGTCGACTGGGCCGCGCTCGCCGCCGCCCCCGGCCCCCTCGTCCTCCATGCGACCTCCGGCCACCTCGCCGAGACCGCCAGCGCGCTGGTCGAACACGGCCTGGCGCCGCAGACCCCCGCCGCGATCACCGTGCGCGGCACCACCCGTCAGCAGCGCACCGTCGAGGCCACCCTCGCGACCCTGAACGACGCGGGTTCCGAGCTCGTCGGACCGCTCGTCGTCACCGTCGGCAAGGTCGTCTCGCACCGCAACAAGATGTCGTGGTGGGAGTCGCGCGCCCTGTACGGCTGGACCGTGCTCGTGCCCCGCACCAAGGATCAGGCCGGCGAGATGAGCGAGCGGCTCGTCACGCACGGCGCGATCCCGATGGAGGTGCCGACCATCGCGGTCGAGCCGCCGCGCAGTCCCGCGCAGATGGAACGTGCGGTCAAGGGCCTGGTCGACGGTCGCTACCAGTGGGTGGTGTTCACTTCCACCAACGCGGTGCGTGCGGTGTGGGAGAAGTTCGAGGCGTTCGGTCTCGACGCGCGCGCGTTCTCCGGCGTCAAGATCGCGTGCGTCGGTGAGGCCACCGCTGCGAAGGTGCGCTCGGTCGGCATCATCCCCGAGCTCGTGCCCAGCGGCGAACAGTCCAGCCTCGGCCTGCTCGCCGAGTTCGCCCCGTACGACGACGTCTTCGATCCGGTCAACCGGGTGCTGCTGCCGCGCGCCGACATCGCCACCGAGACCCTCGCCGAGGGTCTGCGCGAGCGCGGCTGGGAGATCGACGACGTCACCGCCTACCGCACCGTGCGTGCCGCTCCGCCGCCGGCCGCGACCCGCGAGATGATCAAGACCGGTGGTTTCGACGCGGTGTGCTTCACCTCGTCGTCGACGGTCCGCAATCTCGTGGGTATCGCCGGCAAGCCGCACGCCCGCACGATCGTCGCGTGTATCGGCCCGAAGACGGCCGAGACGGCGATCGAGTTCGGCCTGCGGGTGGACGTGCAGCCCGAGACCGCGCAGATCGGGCCCCTGGTCGACGCGCTCGCCGAGCACGCGGCCCGGCTCCGCGCGGAAGGCGCACTGCCTCCGCCGCGGAAGAAGTCCCGCGCCCGCCGCTGATCTCTGGTGATCCGATGATCCGTGGGGGGGGGCGGGGGGGGGCGCAAACCGGGCGCGCCCCCCCCCGGAGGGATGGGGGGGGGCGCAGGTGGGGGACCCACGGCCC
>NZ_LZMJ01000071.1:0-76690 GCF_001665495.1 Rhodococcus sp. 852002-51564_SCH6189132-a | reverse complement strand
TTCCCGGGGCAGGTCAACTCATTTTCGGATTAGCCACGTGTCCATTCCCGGGGCAGGTCACCTCATTTTCGGATTAGGCATTTTCGTCCGAGGGGCGCACGGCGGGAATGGAGCCGAATCGCCCGGCCTGGAAGTCCTCCATCGCCTCGATGATCTCGGTGCGGGTGTTCATGACGAACGGACCCGCCATGACGACGCGTTCACGAATCGGCTTGCCACCGAGCACGAACACCTCGAGGGCGTCGGTGCGCGAATCCTGTGTCGCGGCAGCAGAGATGGTCAGGCTTTCACCCCTACCGAAGACGGCGGTCTGTCCGGTCCGGATCGGGCGGTGTTCCGGTCCGACCGCGCCATCACCGGCGAGCACGTATGTCAGGGCGTTGAATTCGGGGTTCCACGGCAGGGTGACGCTTGCTCCCGGCGCCACGGTCGCGTGCAGCAGGGTGATCGGTGTGTGCGTCGAACCGGGACCACGGTGCCCGTCGAGTTCTCCGGCGATCACGCGGATGAGCGCGCCGCCGTCGGCCGAGGACAGCAGGGCGACCTCGCCGCCGCCGATGTCCTGATACCGCGGGGCGACGAACTTCTCGGCCTTGGGCAGGTTCACCCACAGCTGCACGCCGTGGAACAGTCCACCGCTGACCACGAGATGTTCCGGTGGTGCTTCGATGTGCAGAATGCCGCTGCCGGCGGTCATCCACTGGGTGTCGCCGCCACCGATCGTGCCGCCGCCTCCGTGGGAGTCGCGGTGCTGCATCATGCCGTCGATCATGTAGGTGACGGTCTCGAAACCGCGGTGCGGATGCCAGGGGGTGCCCTTCGGTTCGCCGGGCGCGTAGTTCACCTCACCCATCTGATCCATGTGGATGAAAGGATCGAGGTACTTCGTCTCGATGCCCGCGAACGCACGGCGGACCGGGAAGCCTTCGCCTTCGAAGCCGCGCGGTGCAATGGTCACGGACAGGACGGGACGTGAGAGCGCGTCGGGTGCGGGCTCTTCGACGCGAGGAAGAGCGAGAACGTTGTCGACGGTTACGGCAGGCACGGTAACCCCTCTCGGTCATGTAGTTGATTTGTCAACTATCTTACTGCACTCAACCGCAGTCCTTCTCGGGTTGTTCCCACCCCGATGTGCGCCGCCGCATTCATGGCTTGACCCTGACGTAGCGTCAGGGTCGATGCTGAAGCCATGAGGATCAGCGACTTGGCCCAGGCCGCGGGAACCACCGTTCGCGCCGTTCGGCACTACCACCGGCTCGGGCTCATGCCCGAACCCCCACGGGCACCCAACGGATACCGGGACTACGAACTCGCCGACCTGGTGCGTCTGCTGCGCATCCGCTGGCTCGCCCAGTCGGGTGTTCCACTGGGTTCGGTGGCGACCGTCCTCGGCGGCCACTTCACCGACGGCAGCGACCGAGATGCCGAGTCCGATCTCACCGCAGACCTCGAATCGCTGCTCGAGGCGGCAGACAATCAGATCCGGACGCTGCAGGTCAAACGTGAGGCACTCGCCGCGATTCTCGAGCGTCACCGCGCCGGCGACCGGCTCTCGCCCTTGCCGTCACCGATCGTCGACGCGTTCGACGAACTCATCGACGGCGAGGACGACCCGCACACCCGGACGCTGTTCGTCCGCGAACGTGACAGCTGGGAGATGCTCGCACTCTCCGGGCAGGCATCACCGGAGTATCTCGACGCCATGCGAACCCTGCTCGACGACCCCGAACAACGGCACGCCATGGTCGCCGTCTACCGACGCTTCGGTGCACTTGCCGGACAAGATCCCACCGCGGCAGCCGACGAGGTCAGCGCCGTCATCGACGGCATGACCGCCTTGCTCGACGACATCCCGATCATGGCGGAGGTGCTCGGTTCGTGGGCAGCCGAGGCGGCAACTGCCCTCGAATCGAACACCGAGGTGCTCGCCGAGTTCCTTCCGGACCCGGCCCAGCAGGCCGTCGCGATCGGGTTCGTCCGGCGCGTCGCCGCACAGTCGGGACCGCAGCAGGACGGAGCGCGGGCATGACTGAGCGCACCGTCCGGCTCGTCCACCGAGCCGCTCTCGTCCTCACCGTGGTGGTGGCCTGTACGAACGCCTTCCTCGTTGCACTGGGCATCCTCACACCGGTGACAGCACTGAAGGTCTGGCTCGGATTCGAGCTACCTCTGGGAATCCTGGTGCTGATCGTCGGCGCACTGCGGGTTCGAATCCTGCGCCGATCCGGAACACCGTGGGCGGGGGTGCTCGACGAACTCGTCGGCCGCGTGCCCGGGGCCCTGATCCGCGCAGAGTTGAGAAGCTACCGCGCATTGTGGTTCCTGATACGAGGACGTCGGGTCGGCGCCGGACCTGAGGTGACGACGATCGGTTACACCCGCGGCACGATGAGCGTGCCGATCGCGTGGCTCGTGGCGTCGGTCATCGAAATCGCGGTGGTCCACATACTCGTGCCGTGGGAATGGCTGCGCTGGACGTTGCTGATCGTCTCGGTGTACTCGCTTCTTCCTCTCGCAGGGTGGCTCGCGGATCGTGTCGTCAACCCGCATCTTCTGACACGGGACGGCCTCGTCCTGCGCTCCGGACATCAGGTCGTGGCACGTATCGACGCCGACAACCTGCAGCGATGTATCCCGCGCCATCGCTTCCAGCCGGCGGAGACGGGTGTGGACGGCGAGGTGCTGTTCCTGCCCGGTCCCGACGGCACCAATCTCGATCTCGTCCTCGCGGAACCCGTCGAGGCCCTCTTGCCGGCCTTCTTCGAACATCGCCGCCGTCCAGCGCTCGTGAACCGGTTCGCGATCCATGTCGACGATCCCGCAGCGGCGCGCCGAGTGCTCGACGCCGCGCTCCTCGCCTGACGAGACGAGGGTGAAATCGCGGTGCTGGCACGTGACTTCGCGACGACCACGCGTTTGTCGCCGATACGCTGGGCCGGCTCGCGATCGACAGCCCGGCCGCGGAGCGGTTACGGGACACGACGGGGGTGTTCCTGCGAACCGGCGGAAGTTATGTGCAGACCTCCGAGGAACTCGTCCTCCACCGCAACACCGTGAAGTACCGGCTGCACACCGGCACGACGTTGCGCGCAGACGAGCCCGTGTGGATCGACTGGACTCACAACGCTCTCGCGTTCGCGCTGCTGCGTGGTGCGGAGGCTTTCGGCCTCGACCTGATCCCCGCCGAACAGGACAGGTTCGTCGTCGAACAGCACATCGCCGCAGAGCTCGTCGGCGCAGACCCGGCCCGTCTTCCCGCCACCCGCGCCGACCTCGAGGCGTAGGTCGACGAGCAGCGCCACTGGTTGTCGCTGTCGCTCGCCGCCGCCGAGGTGACGCACGCGCTCCGGAAGCCGAACCTGTGGGGCAATCCGGTGAAGGTGTTCACCTTCGTCGTCGTGCAGGACGACATGTTGTCGCTGCTGCCGGAGTGGGCGCGCCTGATGTACGGCATCGAGGGCCGCCCGATGAACCTGGGCGCCGCCGCGCGCACCACCAAGCGGCTCATCGGCATCGCCCGCAAGAACGAGTCGTACGACAGGATGGTCGCCGAGATCACCACGCGCATCGACGAGACCCCGTACCGCAAGGTGCGTGCGCGCAAGGCCTGACCCTGTTTCAGAAGGAGGGATTCGGCCGGACGAACCGTTCGTCGATATCGGCGACCGAACGGGCACCGGTCAATGCCATGGTGAGGTCGAACTCGGCGATCACGTTGCGGACCACCTCCTCGACGCCCTGCCGACCCGCGATCGCCAGTCCGTACATGTAGGGCCGGCCGAGGAGTACGGCGTCCGCGCCGAGCGCGAGCGCGACGAAGACATCGGCACCGCTTCGGATCCCGCTGTCCAGCAACACGGTCGGCTCCCGGCCGATCGCGGCACGGATGTCGAGCAGAGCATCGAGCGAGGCGATCGATCCGTCGACCTGGCGTCCACCGTGGTTCGACACGACGAGGGCGTCGACGTCGAGGTCGACGGCGCGACGCGCGTCGTCCGGATGCAGAATTCCCTTGAGTACGATGGGAAGTCGCGTCCGATCCCGCAACGTCGCCAGATGCTCCCAGCTCAGTCCCGGATTGGAGTAGATGTCGAGGAAGGTCTCCGCGGCGGCGCGCGGTGCGGGGGAGCGGAGATTGTCGAGGAATCGACCCGGATGGTTGCGGGTCATCGACAGCAGTGTGCGGATCGCGCCGAACGTGACATCGGGTCGCTCCGTCAGCGTGTCGCGGGCGGCGTCGATCCGCTGCCGGACGATGTCGAGGAAGCGGGGATCCGAGGTGTACTGGGCGATGCCCTCGCCGCGTGCGAACGGCAACGACCCGAGATTCAGGTCCTGCGGACGCCATCCCAGCATCGTCGTGTCGAGGGTGACGACGACGGCCTCGGCGCCCGCCGCTTCGGCCCGCCGCAGCAGGCTGTCGACGAGATCCTCGTCGGAACTCCAGTACAGCTGGAACCAGCGGGACGCAGAGCCCATTGCGGCAGCGCAGTCCTCCATGGAATTGCACCCTTGATTGGAGAAGATGTACGGCACGCCGGTCGCGGCGGCCGCCCGCGCGATCGCCAGGTCGCTGTCCGCGGCCATCAATGCTCCCGCGCCGATCGGTGCCAGCAACAGCGGTGAGGACAGCGACGTGCCTGCCACGGTCGTACTCAGGTCGCGTTCGGTGACTCCGTGGGCCATGCGCGGGACGATCGCCCATCGGTCGAACGCACGCCGATTGTTGCGCATCGTGCGTCCCTCGCCGGCGCCGCCCGCGACATACGCCCAGGCCCGCTTCGAACTCGCGCGTCGCGCGGCGTGTTCGAGGTCGCCGAAGGACGTCGGGACGGCCGGACGCCGGCCCAGCGCGCCGTTGCGGTACACGACCCCCTGACGTTCCCGGCCGGGGCCGGCGGGTGCAGATGCGGCAGTTTCGGTCACGAGTGAGTTCCCCTCTCGAACGGTGGCGCTTGTCGATCCTTCCTCACGAACCCGGCCGAGTGAACCGGTTACCGGTGTCGAATTCGGAATCGGTGCGGTGGATCCGGCGGCGGGCGTACCGTCGGATCCATGACCGAGGACGGCCAGGTTGCACCGTGGGACGACATCTACCGGGGCGTCGCCGAAGGGTTTTCGGGCCCCGTACCCTGGAACATCGGCGAACCCCAGCCCGAGATCGCCCGATTGATCGACGAGGGCGGATTCCGTAGCGACGTGCTGGACGCAGGCTGTGGGCATGCCGAGACCTCCCTCCGTCTGGCGGCACAGGGATACACCGTGGTCGGTCTCGACCTGTCGCCCACAGCCATCGAGGCCGCTCGGGCCGCGGCGGCGGAGCGGGGCCTGACGACCGCGACCTTCCAGGTGGCCGACATCAGCTCGTTCACGGGTTTCGACGGCCGGTTCGCGACGATCGTCGACAGTACCCTGTTCCATTCGCTGCCCGTGGACCGGCGCCGTGCCTACCTGAGCGCCGTCACCCGTGCCGCCGCTCCGAACGCGTCCTTCTTCGTCCTTGCCTTTTCGAAGGACGCCTTCCCCGAAGAGGGCCAGGGACCCAATCCCGTGACGGACGACGAGCTACGCGACGTGGTTGCCGAGTTCTGGACCGTTGACGACGTGCGGCCGGCCTTCATCCACGCATTTCTCGGCGACGAAGAGGCTGCCGCGTGGCAACGCGACGACAAGGGCCGTTCGATGCTCCCGGCCTGGTTGCTGTCGGCCCACCGCGATTGAGGGTGCACGCGGAAGTTCGATTGCATTGCCGGGGTGCGAAGTTCACCATCGGATCTGTCGGAGCGGACCACCCGCGCCTCGTCATGATCCAGGAGTCACCGTGCACCCCGATGTCCCACCCGGAACCGATCCGCTGGTCGGGTACGGACAGCGCGCCACCACGTCTGCACCGGCGACTGGGTGATCGTGCGCGAACCGGCCACCGAAGGCGATATGACCGGCGGGGTCTGTGCGGTGATGCCGCGTACCGGCGCGATTCGTCGTGCCGACGCGTCGGGGCGTTCGGAAGAGCAGGTACTCGCTGCCAACGTCGACACCGTCGTGGTGACGGTCGCATCCGACACCCTCGATCTCGGTCGCATGGAACGTCTGCTGGCGCTGGCCTGGGACAGCGGCGCGCAACCGGTAGTCGCCCTGACGAAGGTCGACATCGCCACCGAAGCGGAATTCGAGCAGGTCGCCGTGGTCGCACCCGGAGCGAGCGTGGTGGAGGTCTGTGCGCCGAATCGATCCGGCCTGAATGAAATGCGCGAGGTGCTCCACGGCACCGTCGTGTTCGTCGGAGCGTCCGGCGCCGGGAAATCGACGCTGGTCAACGCGCTGTGCGGTCGCGACATCCAGGCGACGGCACCGGTGCGCCAGGGCGACGGCAAGGGCCGGCACACCACGACCGATCGAGAGATGTTCCCTTTGGGCGGCGGCGTGACCCTCATCGACACTCCGGGGTTGCGGGGTATCGGGATGTGGGACGCCGGTGCCGGCATCGCCTCCGCCTTCCCCGAGATCGATGAGCTCGCTCAGTACTGCCGCTTCGCGGACTGTGCGCACGAGACCGAACCGGGATGCGCGGTTCGTGCCGCTGTCGACCGCGGCGACCTCGATGCCCGGCGAGTGGAGAGTCATCGCAAACTGCGACGTGAGAACGAATGGATCGCGGCCCGGTCCGATGCCCGATTGCGGCACGAGCGGACCCGTGAGATCAAGGTGATGAGCCGCGCGATCCGGGCGTACTACCGCGACCGCTGAGTGTTCTCGGCGCGGCATACAGGGCGGTCGGTACCGCTCCGCGCAGTTCGCGCTATGAACCGGGGCTTGCTACTGCAGCACGCCGCGCCGACCCGCTTCAGCGCGCTGATCATGGAAGACCCGACCGAACGGTCGGGGTCTTCGACCTGTGTGAACATACCAATCGGTACTTCCTGCTCGGGTCGTCGTATTGTGAACGCGGACGGTCTCGGTCGGCGTGCAGCTACGCGTTATCGAGGTGTGTCGTCGGACACGAAATGATTACGACCCGGCTCGGGGGTGTACACCTCCTCGGTCGAATCGAACCGGTCTGTTCCCGAGGGGGGCGACCCATCGCGGCCTCAATTCGACCATCTGCGGGACGAACCTTCGGCGCGTGCGGTTTCGTGATCGAAGGTGCTGCTGCGCAACTAATTCGGTGAGAGTGCAGCGATCCTCGGTGGACAAGGGGCAGGATCGGCCAGGTACCGCTCCGGCAGGTTCTCGCTGGGCCGGCCGGATGCGATCGCCGCAATGATCGACTTCCGAGTATGGCACGCACCACTTTCATTGGTTCGGATGGCGTCGGCCACGATCGCTTGAAAACCTCTCGACCTGCGACGTTACCTGGTTGTGACCTGATGGTCGCGTGTTGGCCCTCCGTGCGGTGGTAACGATCCCGCCGGTGATGCCCGCGGCCCCGTTCGAAGGCCGAACCCAGCTTCGGCGAATCTTGGAGCACGACCCTTGTCCGTTTCATCATTGCGCCGTTTCCGTGCCGCGGTCGCCGCCGCGGCCGTCCTCACCGCCGCGCTCGGCGTCGGTACCTCCGTCGCCCACGCCGACACCGCACCCACCACCCCTGCACCTACCCGTTTCCAGGAGCCCCGCGGCCTGCTCCGGGCGCTCGACTTCGACGCCCTGGCCGCCGACGGCTGGACCGTGACCGACGACGAGGAAGAGGCCGAATCCGCAGAGTCGACCGAGGTGGTCGAACTCGTCGCCGAGACGACTCCTGCGCCGCTCCCCGCCGTCACACCCGAGGAACTGACCCGCATCGTGCCGGGCATCCCGGCGGAGAAAGTCGAGCAGTTCATCGCGCCGCTGAACGACGCGATGGCGCGCAGCGGCATCGACAACCCGGTCCGTCAGGCGGCGTTCATCGCCCAGCTGGCCGTCGAATCGGACTCCTTCCGCACCTTCGAGGAGTACGCGTCCGGTCGCGCATACGAGGGTCGCGCCGATCTCGGAAACACCCATCCCGGCGACGGTGAGCGCTACAAGGGTCGCGGCGCGATCCAGATCACGGGCCGTCACAACTATGAGAAGGTCAGCGAGCACATCGGCGTCGACTTCGTCGCGCACCCCGAGCTGCTCGCCGCGCCGGAGAACGCCTTCACCACCGCCGCCTGGTACTGGACGTCGCGCAACCTCAACGAGATCGCGGACACCGCAGGGATCGTCCGTGTGTCCGAGCTGGTCAACGGCGGTCACCATGCCCTCGGTCGCCGCATCGACGAGTTCGAGCGTGGTCTGGACGTGCTGCTCCAGCCGTAAGCCCGACACGGTCGCACCGGGCCGATGAGTTCGGGGTGCGCCGACGGTCTATCGGAGCATGAGAACACTGATCTACGACTTCGGCGTGTCCCTCGACGGTTACATCAACGACCGTGACGGCAATATCGACTGGACCGACCCCGACGACGAACTGCACCAGTTCCACAACGACCGGTTCCGCCGGCTCGAGCTCTCGTTGCACGGCCGGCGGATGTACGAGCTGATGGCCGAGTACTGGCCGCACCTGCCCGAGGACGCCTCGCCCATCGAACGCGACTTCGCCGAGTTGTGGACGACCACGCCCAAGGTCGTCTTCTCCCGCACCCTCACCGAGGTCCACTGGAACAGTCGCCTCGTCAGCGACGACGCGGTGGAGGAGGTGCGCAGGCTCAAGGCCGAGGGAGACGGCGTCATGGAGGTCGGTGGGGCGAACCTCGCCGCGTCGCTGATCCCACACGGTCTCATCGACGAGTACCAGGTGTTCGTCTCACCCGTCCTGCTCGGTGGTGGCACACCGATGTTCCCGCCCCTGGAGAAGCGCGTGGATCTGCGCCTGGTCGAGACCCGACAGTTCACCACCGCCGTGATGCTGCGCTACCTCGCCGACTGAGGGCCGCAGGCCAGATCAGAAGAGCTCCGGCGTCACCGGCGGGACGTCGTCGAGGAACGCCGTCACTCGGCGCCAGCACGTCCGCCTCTCCGGAGATTCCCAGGTGTGACATCGCGGGCAGGATCATCAGGCGTGCCCGGGGGATCTTCTGCAGCATCCCCGTCGTCGCTGCTTCCTCGTCGCCACCGCCGAGCAACCGGAACATCGTTACCGCATGTTCCGGTTTCACGCCGTCCGCGTCGCCGACGATCACCATCGTGTTCGCGGTGATCGACCGCGTCTGCTCGTCGGTGATCTGCTGGTCCTCGATGTTGAGGACCTTCATCTTGTCGATGTAGGCGGAGAACGCCGCGGGGTCGGGCGTGTGCTCGGTGAACACCTTCTCGATCGAGGTGGCCGAGCTGACCCGTCGAGCTCGCCGTGCACCTCGAAGTACAGGTTCAGGCCGTTGATCGGCAGACGGCCGCTGCGCGAGGGTGTCGAGTCCGCCATGTCACCCGACTTTCACCGCGCGCCGGTGCCCGGACCGTAGAGTCGCGCCACATCGGGGGAATCGAGCCACCCCGAATAGGTCGGCGACTGCGGCCAGCCCTCGGGCGAATCCTGCCATTCCTCCTGACGACCCCACGGAAGGATGTCGATCAGCGCGAAGGTGTAGCTGAGCTGCTCGGTGCCGCGGCCGGTGGTGTGCCAGGTGCGGTAGACCGTGTCGCCGTCGCGCAGGAACACGTTGACCGCGAACCCTCCACTGGGAGGTGCGTCGACGTCGGCGCCGAACGAACTCTCCGACGACGAGTACCACTCCATCGTGTTGCCCACCTTCACCTTGTAGGTGAGGGCTTCGTCGATCGGCCCGTTGGTGACGACGACCATGCGGGCGTCGTAGTTGTCGAGGATGCCGAGCCGGGTCCACTGCGTCGTGAGACTCGTGCATCCACCGCACTGCCATTCGGCACCGTCGGACCACATGTGGTGATAGGTGATGAGCTGCGAGCGGCCCTGGAACACATCGACGAGCCGGGTCGGGCCGTCGGCGCCGATCAGCGTGTAGTCGGGCAGTTCGATCATCGGCAGCCGGCGGCGCTGCGCTGCGATGGCGTCGAGCTCGCGAGTGGCGGCCTTCTCCCGTCGCCGTAGGTCGTCGAGCGCCGACCGCCATGTCTGCTCGTCGACGATCGGTGGAAGGGCGCGGGTGGTCTGCTGGGTCATGACGTCTCCCGGAGTCGGACGGATCCGTTCGCGAATGTTGACCGGGGGCATGCCCGAAACTCATCGAGCCCCTCGATCGGAGTGTTCCGACAGAGGGGCTCGATGCGGCGCGTCCCGTGACGGTTACGCGCCCTGGCGGACCGGCGTGCGGCCCATCGCGGCGAGAGCGGCGCCGAGCACCGCGGTGGCGGCGAGCCCGGCCAGTGCCGCGAGGAACTCGGTGCCGCTGAGCGTGCCGTAGTCGGCGAGGCCGGGAAGACCGGCGAAGGCAGCGTCACCGACCGGCAGCGAATAGGCACCGACGATGTGCTCGAGACCGTCCGGGTTGCCGGACGCGACGAGCGCCAGCGCGCAGGCGCTGACCACGCCCAGACCGCCGATCGCCGCGAGACCACGTCGGACGGCAACGGGAGTGACGGAAGGCCGTGCGTCCCACGCGGCGACGCCGGGCGCGAACGCCATCACGGTGCTCAGCACGGCGGCGGTGATGAGGGCTTCACCGAGACCGATGGTCAGGTGGACCGCGGTCAGTTCGCCGATGAACGCTGCTGCGGCGCCGGTTCCGACGGTCGACGAATACGCGACGCCGAGAACCGCGGCACTCACCGGCACGGACAGACCGGCGCTGACGGCGGCGGTGGTCCGCGCCAGCTTCCCGAGGCCGAGTCGCTCGGCGCCGATGCGGACGGCCGCGGTGACGAGGACGGGCAGCACCGCCATCAGCAGCACGTTCACTCCGAGCGCGTTGATGCCGCCGTCTGCGAATAGCAACGCCTGCACGCCGACCACGGCGGTCATCGCGAGAAGGGCGAGCCGGGGCCCGAGGAGCGCGGTCGCGAGTGCGCCGCCGATGAGATGGCCGCTGACGCCACCGGCGATGGGGTAGTTGACCATCTGGGCGCCGAAGATCATCGCTGCGGTCGTGCCCGCGAGAAGGGTGTCCCGGGTCGTGATGCGCGGGCGCCCGGCGGTGGCGGCGAGGACGACCGCACCGGTGGCGATCGCCGCAGCGGGCGCGGTGACGCTCATGGGGAGGAAATGGTCAGGGACGTGCATGGGTGAGACTCCCTTCGAGGGTGGACGGGTGAACGTGTGTAGAGCGCCAGGAGCGCCAGGTCGACTCGAGAGGCGAGGAGTGGGCGTCGGCGCCGAGGAATCGCAGCAGGCTGCCGGGCCCTTCGAGTTGGACGACGCCGTCGCCCTCGGCGCGTCGCCCGTAGGTCGCGATGACGTCGTGCACCCGCGCGGAACCGAGGATCCCGGGTTCGGGGAACGCGCCGTGCGTGTTCAACTCCTCGACGAAGAGGGGACGACGATCGAGAGTGACCGAGGTACGGCTGCGGATCGCACCCCCGGTTTCTCCGTGGCGCCCGAGGACGAGGGTCTCCCGCATGCTCGTGGCGGCGTCGGAGGCGAGTTCGATCCGGGTGTCGCGGTGCACGCGGGCGCCGGTGGCGATCACGAACGGGTAGGTGTCCCATACGAGGGTGCCGCCCTCGGCGACGGTGATCCGCACGTCCCACCGGGACAGCCGGTTGTCGGCGTCGTAGGCGACGGTGCCACCGATGTCCTGTAGTTCGAGTGTGCATCCGGCGTCGATGTGGACGTCGACGGTCACCGAGTCACCACCGAGCAACAACGCGCCGGCGGCGACGAGGGCGACCCGCGCGTGGTCCGGACCGACCTCGACCGTGCGGGGGACGAGCATGCCCGCACGCTGGGTCAGTCGTGCCCGGCCTGGTGCGCGGTCGATACGGATCGTGGTGCGGGACATGATCAGTCGTGCGTGTGCGCGACGACGTGATCGTGGCTGTGACCGTGACCGTGCCCATGGCTGTGATCGTGGTCGTCGTCCTCGTCGGCGTGGAAGTGCGGAGCCATCGGACCGGGATCGACAGGAGTGTGCGACCCGGTTCGGTGGGCTGCCAGCATCTCGCGCACCCAGTCACCGAGCGCCTGCACCGATGCGGCGTCGGTCCGGGACAGCGCCAGCACCGGTCCGCCCTCGCGGGCCTTCTCGGCGTCGGCGACCATCTGGGGCACGTCGACACCCACATACGGGGAGAGATCGGTCTTGTTCACCACGAGCAGGTCGGCGCGGCTGATGCCGGGACCGCCCTTGCGGGCGACGTCGCCACCACCGGCGACGTCGAGCACGAAGATCTGCGCGTCGACGAGCGCGGGGGAGAAGGTCGCGGTGAGGTTGTCGCCGCCGCTCTCCACCAGCACCACGTCGAGCGGCGCGAAGTCGCGTTCGAGATCCTCGACGGCCAGCAGGTTCATGGTCACGTCGTCGCGGATTGCGGTGTGCGGGCACGCACCGGTCTCCACCGCGCGGATGCGCTCGGGATCGAGCACGCCGGCCGAGCGGAGGAATCGGGCGTCCTCGTCGGTGTAGATGTCGTTGGTGATCACGCCGAGCTGCAGCTCGGACGCGAGGGTGCGGCAGATGGTCGCGATCAGCGAGCTCTTGCCCGTGCCGACGGGACCGGCGACGCCGAGACGGAGCGAACGGGTGGTGGTGTGTTCAGGCACGGAACAGCCTTTCTGGAGCGGATGCGTGGGCTTCGGCCCACAGTTCGGTCTGGGGGCCACCGGTGGCGGGGATGTCCGCCGGATCGGTGAGGGCGGACAGCTCGGCGATGAGAGGTTCGAGATGGGCGCAGGTCTCGAGCGCCCATCGCGAACCGGTGGCCGGGTCGGTGGGGTGCAGTTTGAGGAAGGCCGCGACGATCGCCTGCGCCTCCTCGTACAACACCAGTCGGGCGGTGTCGATCGCCGGGATGCGCGCGAGCGCCGCGATCGCCCCGACGACCAGTCCCCGCGAGGGCCGCGGGGTCCGGGCGTCGAGGTCGTCGAGAACGGTGGAGGGCCACAGGTTCCGGGCCAGTCGCAGGTAACCGCGGGCCAGCAACCGGGACGCGTCGCGCTGGGCCGGGCCCGGAGTGCGCGCCGCCCAGTGGTCCTCGATCTCGTCGATCCGGAGCGCCGGGGCGGTTCCGGCATCGGAGTCCACGGCGTGCCGGGTGACCACGGCGACGCCGGCCTCGACTGCCGCCGAGGTGCGCAACCGCGCGACGAGGAAGCGACGCACCTCGGTCGGCGACATCCCACCCTGGAGCGCCGGTTCGAGCCCGCCCGAGTTGACGTTCCCGCCGACCGGCGCGCGCCCGTCTGCGAGGAGGAGCAGCACTGTGGTGGGGGACAGAGTATCGGGCAACATCAGAACATCGAATACAGCTGCGCGAGCGGCAGTTCGGTGGCCGGCGCCGGAACGACCCGCTCGCCGTCGATGTCGATGTCGAAGGTGTCGGGACGGATCTCGATGCGCGGCAACACGTCGTTCTGCTTCATGTCGGCCTTGCCGATGTGCCGGGTCGGCCGCAGTGGTAACAGTCTGCGGCGCAACCCGAGTCGTTCTTCCAGACCGTCGTCGAGGGCGGCGGGGGAGACGAACGACACCGATGTGTGCGGGGCGAGCGCATCGCCGAACGCCGGTCGCTGCAGCACCGGCTGCGGTGTCGGGATGGATGCGTTGGGGTCGCCGAGTGCGGCCCAGGCGATCGATCCGCCCTTGATGACCAGCGACGGCCGGATACCGAAGAACTTCGGATCCCACAGCACCAGATCGGCCATCTTGTCGACCTCGATCGAACCGAGTTCGTGGTCGACACCATGCGCGATCGCAGGGTTGATCGTGTACTTCGCGATGTAGCGGCGGGCCCGTTCGTTGTCGGCGGGCATGCTGCCGTCGAGCGCCCCGCGCCGATTCTTCATCACGTGCGCGACCTGCCAGGTGCGGGTGACGACCTCACCGATGCGACCCATCGCCTGGGCGTCGGACGAGGTGATCGACAGCGCGCCCATGTCGTGCAGGATGTCCTCGGCCGCGATGGTGGTGGCCCGGATCCGGGACTCGGCGAACGCGAGGTCCTCCGGGACGGCGGGGTTGAGGTGATGGCAGACCATCAGCATGTCGAGGTGCTCGTCGACGGTGTTGATCGTGTGCGGCAACGTCGGGTTGGTCGAGCCCGGGATGATGTGCGGCAATCCGGCGATGCTCAGGATGTCCGGGGCGTGCCCACCTCCGGCGCCTTCGACGTGGAAGGCGTGGATCGAGCGGCCACCGATCGCGGCCAAGGTGCTCTCCACGAAGCCCGCCTCGTTGAGCGAGTCCGAGTGCAGCGCGACCTGCAGTCCGTGCTCGTCGGCCGCGCGCAAAGCCGCATCGATCGCGGCCGGTGTGGAGCCCCAGTCCTCGTGCACCTTGTACCCGGCGGCTCCGCCGAGGGCCTGCTCGCGCAGCCCCTCAGCGGAGACGGTGTTGCCCTTGCCGAGCAACAGCACGTTCACCGGCAGCACGTCGAGCGCGCGGTGCATCTGCATCAGATGCCACGGACCCGGCGTGACGGTGGTGGCCTTCGATCCCTCGGACGGGCCGGTTCCGCCGCCGGCGATGGTGGTGATGCCGGTGGCGAGCGCCTCGACGATCTGCGACGGCGACAGCAGGTGCACGTGCGAGTCGAAGGCGCCCGCGGTAAGGATGCGACCTTCACCGGAGATGACGTCGGTGGACGGGCCGATCTGAAGCTTCGGGTGCACGCCGTCGGCGATGTCCGGGTTCCCGGCGCGGCCGAGGGCGACGATGCGACCGTCGCGGATGCCCACGTCGGCGCGCACGATGCCCCACCAGTCCAGCACGATCACGTTCGTGATGACGGTGTCGGGAGCACCCTCGGCCCAGGTCGTCACACCTTGGGCCATCGATTCGCGGATGGACTTGCCGCCACCGAAGACGGCTTCCTCACCACCGAAGGTGCGGTCCTCCTCGATCTGGATCCACAGGTCGGTGTCACCCAGACGTACCTGGTCGCCCACCGTCGGTCCGTACAGTGCCGCGTACTCGGCGCGTGTGATCTCCACGTTCTCAGTCCTCCTGCTTCCGCACCTGGATGCCGGGTACGACGCGTCGCCCGCGCAGGGCGACGGCGTCCAGTTCGCGGCTGCTGCCGGGTTCGAATCGCTGCGAGGTCCCCGACGGGATGTCCAGGCGGAAGCCCTGCGCGCGTTCGCGGTCGAATTCGAGGGCTGCGTTCGCGTCCGGCAGGTGGATGTGCGATCCGATCTGGATGGGACGGTCACCGGTGTTGAGGAAGACAAGGGTGATGCGCTCGTCGTCGGAGCGATCCGCGTTGAGGGTGAGGGAGCCCTCGGCGACGCGAATCGCTCCGGGTCCCGAAGTCGGTCCGGATGCCATGTCGGGCTCCTTTCAGGAAATCGGGTGGTGGATCGTGACGAGCTTGCGTCCGTCCGGGAAAGTGGCCTCGACCTGCACGTCGGTCAACATCTCGGCGACACCGCCCATGACCTCGTCGCGGGCGAGGACCTCGCGGCCCTTCACCATGAGGTCGGCGACATCGGCGCCTTCGCGTGCCCGTTCGATCACCCAGGTGGACAACAGGGCAACGGCTTCGGGATAGTTCAGTCGGACGCCGCGGTCCCGCCGGTCGCGCGCCACCATGCCGGCGACGGCCAGAAGGAGTTTCTCGGTGTCGGCGGGAGTCAGCTGCATGTATCGTTCTTTCGTGCGAGTCGGCGGTCGTGCAATCGATGCCGATCATGCGCGGCTCTTGTTTCGCGGACGTTACCCCCGCGTATCGCGGAGAAATCCGGACGCGTCGACCTCAGAAGTGCTGCCGCACTGCGTGACCCCGGCAACACCGCAGTGGGATGCCGCCATCGCCGTCCCTGGCCAACAGGCCTACGGCCGTTCCCGATCGATCGGAAACGGCCGTAGGCCAGCGATATTCGAGACGTTCGTCGCTAGGACGGAACGGAGGCCTCCTGATATCCCGCGAGGATCTCGTCGGTATGTTCCCCGTGCAGCGGCGGCGCCGACCGCAGCGGCGGTCGTACCCCTCCGAAATTGACCGGGAACGCGATCTGTTCGAGAGGCCCGGACGCATGGTCGACGGTGCCGACCATGCCGATCGCGGCGGTGTGCGGGTCGCTGTAGATCTCGTCGAGATGCCGGATGGGGGAGACCGGCACGCCGTGGTCTTCCAGGATGCGGCACCAGTGCTGCACCGTCCCGGTCGCGAACGCCGCGGTGAGGACCTCGTCGAGTTCGCTGCGATGCTCGATGCGATCACGATTGCGGAGGAACCGCACATCGGTCGCAAGTTCCGGTCTTTCCAGTGCCGTGCACAGCTTCTCCCACAATCCGTCGTTCCCGACCGCGATGACGAAATAACCGTCGTTCGCCGGATACGCCTGGTAGGGCGCGAGATTGGGGTGCGCGGAGCCCAGGGCGTGCGGGCGCTCCCGGGTGGCGAAGTAGTTCGTGGCCCAGTTGACGTGCATCGCCAGCTGGCATTCGAGCAACGACGTGGTGACGTACTGGCCGCGACCGGTGCGAGCGCGTTCGACCAGCGCGGCGAGCACCCCGATGACCCCGAACAGGGCCGCACCGAGATCGCCCATCGCGTAGCCGGCCTTCATCGGCGCGCCGTTCGGTTCCCCGGTCAGCGACATCAGACCGCCTGCGGCCTGGGCGACCATGTCGTAACCGGGCTGGTCGGCCAGCGGGCCCTCGTCACCGAATGCCGAGATGTGCAGCACGATCAGGTGCGGATACTGCTCGGACAGGGCGCGGTAGTCGAAGATCTTCTGCAGGCCGCTGCCGGGTTTGAAGTTCTCGACCACGACGTCGGCGTCGGCGAGCATCCGGTGCACGATCCGCTGTCCCTCCTCCGACTTGAGGTCGATCGTCACCGACTTCTTGCCGCGGTTGACCGCGAGGTAGTAGGTGGCGTCGTCGCCGACGAAGGGTGGCCCCCACACCCGGGTGGGGTCGCCGCCCTGGGGGTGCTCGACCTTGGTGACATCGGCGCCGAGGTCGGAGAACGACATGGTCGCGTACGGTCCGGCGAGGATTTTCGACAGGTCGAGGACCTTGATGCCGGCGAGCGGGGCCGGGCCGGTGGGATGCGTGCTCATGAGCGGGCTCCTGTCAGTGCAGTCGGTGCCGCATCGGCGGCGGTGCTTGGTGCCGCGGCGGCCGCGACGGACGGGTCGACGTCCGTGCCGTCGGCGATCACGGCGAGGTGGTCGAGAGCGACGGCATTCGGTTCACCGGCCAGGCCGTCGAGGTAGGCATGGGTGACGAGCAACGACCGGTGGCCGCGACCGCGCGCGATGCGGTGCGACGCCAGGTCCACGAGCAGGGTCGCCATCACCGTCCGTGCGAGATCGTCGGTGTAGGTCGCGCAGCGGGTCTGCGCGTGCGTGTCGTCGCCGGCGAGCAGGTCTTCGCCGCGCGCCTCGAGCGCATCCCAGCGTTCCCGCAGTGCTGCGACGACCGGGGCGCACTCCGGATGCGCCGCGTGGAGCAGTGTGCGCTGCGCGTCGGCCAGGACCCGGTGCGCGCCGTTCTTGCGCATCGACCGCAGCACGTCGAGCGCGATGACATTGCTCGAACCCTCCCAGATCGATCCGAGGTGTGAGTCGCGCACGAGGCGGGCGAACACCCGGTCCTCGATGTAGCCGCTGCCACCCCGGATCTCCATCGCCTCACCGGTGACGGTGCGGGCGCGCTTGCAGATGTAGTGCTTGGCGACGGGCGTAAGGATCCGGACGACACCGCGGGCCTGCTCGTCGCCCTTGTCGGCACGGTCGAGGGTCGCACCGCTGTAGGCGACGAGTGCGAGCGCGGCCTCGGCGTCGAGCAGCAGCGGCAGCAGGGTGGCGCGCATGAGCGGTTGATCGAACAGGGACCTCCCGAAGACCTCCCGTTCCCTCGTGTGAGCGACGGCGTCGCGCACGGCACGCCGGATCAGGGCGCTCGAGCGCATCGCGTTCGACAGGCGGGAGGTGTTGAGCATCTCCGTCATCTGCCGGAATCCACGGTCGAGGTCGCCGACCTGCAGCGCGTACGCGCCGTGCAGGGTGATCTCACCACTGGGCATCGATCGCGTGCCGAGCTTGTCCTTGAGCCGGTCGATCGTGTACGAGTTCCGGCTGCCGTCGGGAAGTTGCTTGGGCAGCATGAACATTCCCACCCCGCGCGTGGAGTTCTCGTCGCCGCCGGGGAACCGGGCGAGGGTGATCACGACATCGGCGTCCGGGTTGGAGGCGAACCACTTGCGTCCGGTCAAGCGCCATGCGTTGCCGTCGAATTCGGCGCGGGTCTCGGTTTTCGCGATATCGGTGCCCGCCTGGGTCTCGGTCATGAACATCGCCCCCGTCAGAGCGGTGGCCGGATCGGTGGAGGTCAGGCCGTCGATCCACGGGCCGAACACCTCGGGGTCGCCGAACATCCGCAGGGTGCGCGCGGCGGCATCGGTCATCGACACCGGGCAGGCGAGGCCGAACTCGGCCTGCACGAACAGATATGACGCGAGGTACTTGACGAGATGCGGGGGCGTGTCCGTCCAACCGTGGATCGGGCGGTGCGACAGTGCCGAGAGACCGTATTCGCTGTAGGCGGCGCGGCACAGTTCGAGATAGGCGGGGTGGTACTCGATGCGGTCGATGCGCTCGCCGTCGGGGTCGTACCGGTGCAGCACCGGCGGATGGGCGTTCGCCGTGGCCGCGAGCGCGTCGAGACGGTCGGCGGCATCGGCACCCAGACGCGCGAGGAGACGGTCGGTGAGCGGCCGGTCGGAGTCGGAGATCCAGCGGTCGAGTACCGCATCCAAAGCCGGGTCGGTGTGGGCGTAGTTCATTTTCGTCCGTTCGGTGTCAGGAGGCGTCGGCCGTCGTCCGGGCGGGGGCGGGGCGTGGTTCGTCGGGCTCGGTGCCGGTCGGTGAGCGTTTGAGCAGGGCGGTCATGCAGACCAGGGAGAGCAGCACGTATCCGAACCCGAGTCCGACGACCGGCCGGATCGAGTCGGTGCGCTCGAGGAGGAACTGGCTCGCCATCGGGGCGGTGCCGGCGAAGATCGCCGTCGAGATCTGATACGACAACGAGATGCCGGTGTAGCGCACGTGGGTGGGGAAGACCTGCGCGAGGATGCCGGCCAGCGCCGAGTAGTACATCGCGTGCGGCGCGGTGGCGAGCACCATGCCGATGATCGCCCAGGTGAGCGAGCCCGTGCGGATCAGCACGAACATCAGCGGCAGGACGATGAGCTCGGGTCCGAGCATCCACAGCACGGCGCGTCGCGCGTCGATCCTGGTGGCGAGAACCGCACCGAAGGGTTGAACGAGCACCTGCGCGACCAGGGCGAGGGTGATCACGAGCAGGAAGTCCGATCGGGTGAACCCGAGGTCGGTGGTGGCCCACGCGAGGGCGAAGGTCGTCTTGACGTAGGTGATCGCCACGCCCGCCACCACGGCGCCGACGCCGAGGAGAAGCGGAGCCGGATGGGAGCGGAGGACCTCCACCAGCGGAAGCTTCGTACGTTCCTGGGCGGCCGCGGCCACCCGCATCTCGGGGGTCTCCTGAATCCGCACTCGGATGTAGAGGGCGACGATCACCAGCGCGGCGGACGCCAGGAACGGGATACGCCAGCCCCACCCTTCGAAGGTGGCGTCGGACATCGCGGTCAATCCGAGAAAGGCAAGGGTGGCAAGGAGATTGCCCACCGGTGAACCCTGTTGTGCAAATGCCCCGTAGAGGACCTTCTTGCCGGGTGTAGCGAATTCGGTGGCGATGAGGACGGCGCCACCCCATTCGCCGCCCATCGCGATGCCCTGCAGCACCCGAAGGAGGACGAGGAGGACCGGAGCCCAGATCCCGATCTGGTCGTAGGTCGGCAACAGGCCCACACCGACGGTCCCGGCGCCCATGAGCGCGAGGGTGATGATGACCGCTTTCTTGCGGCCGAAGCGGTCACCGAAGTGGCCGAAGATGATCCCGCCGAGAGGGCGGGCGATGAAACCGACGGCGAAGGTCGCGAAGGCGGCGAGCGTGCCGACGGCGGGGGAGGCGTCGGGGAAGAACAGTGCCCCGAGGACGAGAGCCGAGGCCGTGCCGTAGATGTAGAAGTCGAACCATTCGATGGTGGTGCCGACGAAGGCGGTCACACCGGCGCGGCGTGCGGCCCGGGTGTCGTGCGTCGGGCGTGGCGGCGGGGGCGCGGTGTGCTCTGACGAAGTATTCACGCTGCACTTCCGAAGGCGTCGAGCGGACTCGGTCCGCGGATGAATGAGTCGTGGATCACTATCACCGGCGCAACCGTGTAAAGTCCAAGACCTAATCGAGCACGATTGTGTAGATCAACCGACAAAGTTGAGGCCGGCGTGGAACTTCGGCAACTGCAGGCCTTCCTGGCGGTGGCCGAGGAGTTGCATTTCGGACGCGCAGCGGAGCGACTGCACATCGCCCAGTCGCCGCTCAGTCAGACGATCCGCGCGCTCGAACGCGAACTCGGCGCCGAGCTGTTCGCCCGCACCACCCGCTCGGTGCAACTCACCGCGGCCGGTGAATCGCTGCTCGGACCCGCACGCGTGATCGCCGCGCAGATCGAGATCGCCCGGACCGTCGTGCGGTCGACGGCCTCGGGTGTCACCGGGGTGGTGAGCGTCGGGTTCGGCGGCGCGAGCGGATACACGGTGATCTCGCAGCTGACCCGGCTGCTCGAGGAGCGTTGTCCCGGCATCGAGCTGGATCTGCGTCCGCAGACCTACACGGGGGAAGTGCTCGATCTCGTCTCGCAAGGACTGCTCGACATGGGGATCGTCGGCCTCCCGGTGCCCCGGGACGTCGCCACCGAGACGGTGCGGCAGGAATCGCTCATGGTCGCGCTGCCGGCCGACCATCGGTTGGCGGCGCGGGAGGAACTCGATGCCGCCGATCTGACCGGCGAGCGGTTCGTCGTGTATCCCGCCGCACACGGGTCGAGCGTGCGGGAGATGACCTTCACGGTGTGTCACTCCGCCGGATTCACCCCGGTGATCGCCCGGGAGGCGCCGGATCCCTACAGCCTGCTGGCCCTCGTCGGAGCCGGGGTGGGGGTAGCGGTCGTCGTCGCGTCGACCACCGACATCACCGTGACGGGCGTGCGATACGTCCCGCTGCGGAACAGTCCGGTGCTGCCGATCGCGCTCGCGTGGCGCCGCGACAACCCGGCACCGGCGGTCCGGCGGGTGGTGGATGTGCTGCGCGCCCATGTGAACTGACCGCTGCCGCGCCCTGGTATCTGCCCTGCGGGTAGTGCGGGCGTGTCAAGGTGGAAGGCACCCTCGAAGGGCCCGACGCTCGAGCGGAGGAGGTGACCCGACGGTGCCTGTGCCCGCATGGGTCATGCGGGACGGAAAGTCAACGGTTGACGGACGTCGAGTGCTGCAGGTTACATCTTATCGGTAAGCCATTGAGGCCGGAGCGTCGTGTTCGGCGCGGCGACTGCGCCATTGCCGGACACCGACGACCGACAACAGCACACCCAGGACGATCTCGATCGTGGCTCTCGACGTCGACGAGCCGTCCTGCAAACTCGTCGAGAAGGTGCCTCGCTCGCGGCAATCGACAGGACTGATGCGCTGACAACTACCGACTCACAAGGACCGCTCGGGCACGGTCGAGCACAGTGTTCAGCGCACGTTCGGCGGCGACACGGTCGGCCGGATAGACGGCCTCCCAGATACCGGACGTCAGCTCCTCGGTGCGATGTTCGATCCTTGCCACGGTTTCTCGTCCGGATTCGCTGAGCCGGTCGTCGCGGATCAGGCTCCGAGCGATCAGGGAATCGACGACCTCCGCAGTGTCCGGTGCGTAGGTGGTGTCGTGGAGCAGAGCGTTGAGAGTCTTCTCGGTGGGGCCGATGAGTTGTGGTCCGAGAGCGATCACGGTTCCTCCAGGAGTGTCGGTGTGCGGACAGCACCTCGAGTCGACTCGAGGTCGATACGCGATGCCATATGGCCGGTCGGTTCTGTAGACCTCGACGGCCGGACCGATGAGATCGAGGAGTTGCTCCGGTCTGTCCTTTCAACGCCACCACTCGTGGCCACTGTCGTGGACTTCGTTCACGCAAATTCGGACAAGACGGAACCCGATCGAGAAGGAGACGAGACCATGGGACATCGACCGCGGCTCGACGGCACCCGCTACGAGGACTCGACCTTGCACACCGGAAGCTCGAGCGAGTCATGACCACCATCAGCGCCAACGGGGTCGACCTCGGCGTCGAGTTCTTCGGCGACGATGACGCACCACTCGTCCTGCTCGTCGGCGGCACGACGATGCTCTCGTGGCCCGACGAACTGTGCACACGGCTCGCCGCGGGTGGGCGTCGTGTCGTGCGATACGACCTGCGGGATTGTGGGGAGTCGACGACGAAGGACCCGGACGCGCCCGGCTACACCCTGCGCGACCTCGCCGACGATGCGGCAGCCCTCGTCGACGCGCTCGATGGCAGGCCGGCGCATCTCGCGGGTATCGGCGTCGGCGGCATGGTCGCCCAAGTCGCCGTGCTCGACCATCCCGACGCATTCCGGGCACTGACTTTGGTCGGGACACGTCCGGTAGCACCGGGCCCGTGCGATCTCGACCTTCCCGATCACGACGCGGCGACGATGAAGCGGGTGTTCGCGCTCCCGATGCCCGACTGGGCCGATCGCACGGCCGTGGCGGAGTTCGCGGCTACCGGCGCCGCGGTCCTCGGCAACGATCCGGACGCCGCGCGCGTGGTTGCCGGGCGCATCTGGGACCGCACCCCGAACGACGAACCATCGGTCCAGGCCGCGAATCAGCTCGGAACGGTCTTCGCCGGACTCGATTGCACGCCCCGCTGGCGGGAACGCTTGCCCCAGGTCGACGTCCCGACCCTCGTCGTGCACGGTCGCCGGGATCCGTTCTTCCCCGTCGGCAACGGAGAAGCCATCGCACGCGAGATCCTGGGAGCGCGGTTGCTCGTCCTGGACGATGCCGGCACCGCGGTCCCCGTTGCGGCGGTCGACGAGATCGCCGAGGCGATGCTCACGCTGGACCGGTAGTTGCTCACGCCGACCAGGACCGCCAGCGCAGCCTGTCGATGGTGATGGCCGGTCCCGGTGGTCGTTTCGCCTGGTACTGCGGGTATTTGCGGACGAGAGCGTCGATGCCCGCAGTTCCTTCGGGCGTATCGGCGTCGTGGACCGTGGCGATGCCGTCGATGCGGACCCACCACAGCTGCGACCAGTCGTCGCTGTAGTGGTCGACGAGCACGCACACCCGCGGGTTCTCGGCGATGTCGGCGAGTCGACGGAGGCGCCGGGTGGATTTCGGCTTGTCGTCGACGCAGGTGTGGATCACGTCGCCGTCGATGGCGAACACGATGGGGACGAGGTGTGGCTCGCCGGACCCGTCGGCGGTGGCGAGGCGGGCCACTCGGGCATCGGCGACACTGCGACGGACATCCATGCGCCTCACGGTAACCGGACGGTCAGTGGCGGCCCGGGAGATCGACCTCCGGCACCGTCTTGTCGGTGCGTAGTCCTCGCCAGCTCGGATGCCGGAGGCTTCCGCCCGCGTACTCCCGGTACTCGACCTCTCCGACGAGGATGGGCTCCACCCAGTGGGCGCCGTGGGTCTCCCGTGCCGGCGGCGCAACCGCCAGTGGGGTCGTCGGTCGTTCCAAGGGACGCAGCTGCGATCGCAACTCACGTCGGGTCGCGGCGGTGAATCCCGTCCCGACCCGGCCGATGAACACCAACCGTTCCTCGTCGTCGTGCGCGCCGAGCAGCAGTGAACCGATGCCGCCGGCAGCCTTGCCGGATCCGGGGAGCCACCCGACGACGACCACCTCGGTGTTCCGACGCAGCGGCGTCTTGATCCAGCCGTCGCTGCGGGTCCCGGGTAGATACGGTGCGTCCGGGTCCTTGGCGACGATCCCTTCGAGGCCGTGTTCGCGCGCGACCGTAAGCATGGTCGGTGCGTCGACATCGGTCCAGTAGGGCGACAGCTGAACCCGAGGTCCGGGGACGATCAGATCGTCGAGGACGGCCCGGCGCTGCCGATAGGACAACTCCGTCGTGGACTGTCCGTCGAGAGCGAGGACGTCGAACAGGTAGATCAGCACCGGTAGCTCGGCGCGTAGCTCCTCGGTGGGACGGTGGACGTGCATGCGGCGCTGCAACCGGGCGAAGGACGGCCGACCCTCGGAATCGAGGGTGACGATCTCGCCGTCGACGATGCAGTCCCGGCCGCCCGTCGCGGTGGTGAGCAGGTGGGGGAGTTCGGGGAAGCTCCGGGTGATGTCGTTCCCGGTGCGGCTGGTCAGCCGGCACTGTCCGTCGGTCACCGTGGCGAGGGTGCGCTGGCCGTCCCATTTCATCTCGAACGTCCAGTTCCCTGTCGGCGGCGGACCGAGGGTCGCCAGCATCGGGGACAGTTCCGTCGTCGTGGAGGGCATATCCCGAGTCTGCGGTACGGGGCAGGGACGGGACCGGTGAATGCGCGGTCTCGTCGCGTCGGTGCGTCCCTCGCGCCCCGACCCGGGCCGTGCGAGGCTGACGTCATGACGCGTGCTGCGACACAGAACATGACTCTCATCGCCGGAGGCATGTTCTGGATGGGGTCGGAGGATTTCTATCCGGAGGAGCGACCGGTCCACCAGGTGACGGTCGACGGGTTCTGGATGGACACGCACCCGGTGACCGTCGCCGAGTTCCGGCGCTTCGTGAAGGACACCGGATACGTCACCACCGCGGAGGTCGCGCCCGACCCCGCCGATTATCCCGGCGCCGATCCGTCCCTGCTCGCGCCCGGCTCGCTCGTGTTCACGCCGCCTCCGGGGCCGGTACCGCTCGATGACTACACGAGGTGGTGGTCGTTCGTCCCGGGCGCGAACTGGCGTCATCCCGAAGGGACGGGGAGCACCGTCGGCGGGCGGGAACGCCATCCCGTCACCCACGTGTCGTGGTTCGATGCCCGCGCCTACGCCGAGTGGGCCGGCAAGGAACTGCCGACCGAGGCCGAATGGGAGTTCGCCGCCCGCGGCGGACTCGACCGCAAGGCCTTCACATGGGGCGACGAGCACGAACCGAAGGGCCGGCCCGGCGGGAACGTCTGGCAGGGCGAATTCCCGTGGCAGAACCTCGAAACGGACGGATTTGCCGGAACCTCACCTGTCGGACACTTCCGGCCGAACGGGTACGGTCTCCACGACACGGCGGGCAACGTGTGGGAGTGGACCGCCGACTACTTCACCGCCAACCATGCTTCGAGCGGCAAGAACGTCGCGCCGGCGTCGTCGTGTTGCATCCCGACGAACCCCCGCGTCGACACGGCCGAACACGATCCGCGCGAAGCGTATCCGCGCCGTGTCATCAAGGGCGGATCGCATCTCTGCGCCCCGAACTACTGCCTGCGGTACCGACCCGCGGCCCGTCAAGGTGACACCGAGGAGACCGCGACGTGCCATATCGGATTCCGCTGCATCATTCGCCCGTAACAGGGCAGGTTTCACCCTGATCAGGGGTGTGTGCGGCCCGATACCGGTGGTGTACTGGGAACGGATGGGGTGAGAAGAGGCATCCACCATGAGCCAGGATCTGCGTCCGGATCCGATCCCGGGCGGAGAAACTCTGCCGTTCCCACCGGTGCCGTCGGGAAGCATCGCAGGACGGACCATGCAGGAATCGGTCTACAGCCCACGCGCACAGCACCGTCGCCTTCCCGACGACGCCCCGAACATCCTGGTCGTCCTCATCGACGACGCGGGCCCCGGTCTGCCGAGCGCATTCGGCGGCGAGGTGAGCACACCCACGCTCGACCGCCTGCTCGACGAAGGCATCAGCTACAACCGCTTCCACACCACGGCGATGTGTTCGCCCACCCGCGCATCGTTGTTGACCGGACGCAATCATCACCGCGTCGGAAACGGGCAGATCGCCGAACTGGCCAACGACTGGGACGGCTATTCCGGGCACATCCCGAAATCGAGCGCCACCGGGGCCGAGGTGCTGCGCCACTACGGTTACACCACAGCGGCTTTCGGCAAGTGGCACAACACTCCTGCGGAGGAGACCACCGCAGCGGGTCCCTTCGACAACTGGCCCACCGGAGTCGGTTTCGACTACTTCTACGGTTTCCTCGCCGGCGAGGCGTCGCAGTACGAGCCGAATCTCGTCCGCAACACCACCGTCGTCTTGCCTCCGAAGACTCCCGTGGAGGGCTACCACCTCAGTGAGGACCTTGCCGACGACGCGATCGGCTGGTTGCGCCGCCACAAGGCGCTCGATCCGTCCCGGCCGTTCTTCATGTACTGGGCCAGCGGTTGTCTGCACGGGCCGCACCACATCATGAAGCCGTGGGCCGACCGGTATGCGGGCAAGTTCGACGACGGATGGGACGCTTATCGCGAGCGGGTGTTCGAGCGGGCCAAGGAGAAGGGCTGGATCCCACCGGAGGCCGAACTCACCGAGCGGCATCCCACCATGACGGCCTGGGACGACATACCCGACGACGAGAAGCCCTTCCAACGACGCCTCATGGAGGTTGCGGCCGGATACGCCGAACACTGCGACGTCCAGGTGGGGCGGCTGTTCGACGAACTCGACCGGCTGGGCTATCGCGACAACACCCTGGTCTTCTACATCTGGGGCGACAACGGGTCGTCCGGTGAGGGCCAGAACGGCACCATCAGCGAACTGCTCGCGCAGAACGGGATCCCCACGACCACGGCCCAGCACATCGCGGCCCTCGACGAACTCGGCGGACTCGATGTTCTCGGCTCCCCGAAAACGGACAACATGTACCACGCCGGGTGGGCGTGGGCGGGGAGCACACCCTACAAGGGCATGAAGCTTCTCGCCTCCCATCTCGGGGGAACCCGCAATCCCATGGTGGTGCGCTGGCCTGCGCGCATCACGCCGGAGCGCACCCCACGCACCCAGTTCCTGCATTGCAACGACCTGGTACCGACTTTCTACGAGCTACTGGGCATCACACCGCCGCGGACCGTCAACGGGATTCCGCAGGATCCGATCGACGGCGCCGGTTTCGCCCGGACCTTCGTGGACCGTGACGCGCCGGCGGGCAAACTCACCCAGTACTTCGAGGTCATGGGCAGCCGAGCGATCTACCACGACGGATGGATGGCGTCGGCCTTCGGGCCCCGCGCACCGTGGCTGCCCGGCCTGCCCGGCGGGATCCGCGATTGGAGCCCGGACGACGACACCTGGGAGCTCTACAACCTCGACGAGGACTGGACGCAGAACCGCGACCTCGCCGAGCAGTACCCCGAGAAGTTGGCCCAGATGCGGGAGATGTTCGCGATCGAAGCGGCCAAGAACAACGCCCTTCCCATCGGTGGGGGCCTCTGGGTCGCGGCAATCCATCCCGAGCAACGCATCACCACGCCGTACACGAGTTGGGATTTCACCGGTGACGTCACGCGTATGCCCGAATTCTGCGCTCCCGCATTGGGAAACAAGAACAACCGGGTCTGCATCGAGGTGACCTTCCCGGAGCGGGCGCACGGCGTCCTATATGCGCTGGGTGCCAACGGTGGTGGCCTGACGTGCTTCGCCGACGACGGCTACCTCTGCTACGAGTACAACCTCTTCATCCTGATGCGGACGAAGATGCGTTCGGCGACCCGCATCGCACCCGGGCACCACCTCGTCGAGGTGGTCACCAAGTACGCCGAAGTGCGCCCCGGTGGTCCGTTGAACGTCCGGATGTCAGTCGACGGGCAGTCGGTGGGGGAGACCGTCGTGCCGGTCAGTGCGCCGTTGCTGTTCACGGCCAACGACTGCCTGGACATCGGCACCTGCCTGGGTTCACCGGTTTCGCTCGACTACTTCGACCGGGCACCGTTCCCGTTCGACGGGAGCATCGACAGGATGACCGTCGAATACACCTGAACGCAGCTCTTCGAGCGCCTTACAGGCTCCGGGCGGTGGATCCGCCCGGAGCCGCGAGGTCTGTCAGTTGAACTCGTCCGGATGAGGTCCGGTGCGCAGATCGCGATCGGCACCGGCGATGGTCGACATGTCCTCGTCGGTCAGCTCGAAGTCGAAGACCTCGAAGTTCTCCCGGATCCGGGACGGCGTGACCGACTTCGGGATGACGACGTTGCCGAGCTGCAGATGCCAGCGCAGCACCACCTGGGCCGGCGACTTGCCGGTGCGTTCGGCGATCGACGTGATCTCCTCGTCGTTCAGCACGGCGCCCTGGGCGAGCGGGCTCCATGCCTCGGTGGCGATGCCGTGTTCGGCGTGGAAGGCGCGCAGTTCGCTCTGCTGCAGACCGGGGTGCAATTCGATCTGGTTGATCGTCGGGACGAGCGAGCTGCCGTCCAGCAGGCGCTGCAGGTGGGCGGGCTGAAAGTTCGACACGCCCGCGGCGCGGAGGCGTCCTTCTTCGACGAGGCGTTCGAGGGCACGCCAGGTGTCGGCATAGAGGTCGCGGGCCGGGGTCGGCCAGTGGATCAGGTAGAGGTCGAGACGATCGAGGCCGAGCGCGGCGAGGCTCGTGTCGAAGGCACGGAGGGTGGCGTCGTAGCCCTGATCGGAGTTCCACACCTTCGTCGTGATGAACAGCTCGTCGCGGGACAGTCCGGAGTCCGCCAGCGCGCGGCCGACGCCGGCCTCGTTGCCGTAGATCGCGGCGGTGTCGATGTGGCGGTAGCCGGTCTCGAGTGCGGAACTGACGGCCGCAGTGGTCTCGTCCTCGGGGATCTGGAAGACGCCGAAGCCGAGCTGGGGGATCTCGACGCCGTTGTTCAGGGTGACGGTGGGGATCGTGGACGATGTCACGAGATGGTGCTCCTTCGGGGGTGTTCGCGTAGTTCGGGATCAGAGTCGGACGGGGTCGACGGCAGTACGGGAGGTGCTGTGGAGGTCGGGTTCTGCGGATGGGCGAGTTGCGTTGGCGTGATCGTCCTTTCGCTGTAGTCGGTGGGACAGGACCGCCGGGATCAGAGCGGACGCGGCCAGGACGGCCCCGACGGCGTTGGGTGCCGTGTACCCGAATCCGGCGGATATCACCATGCCGCCGAGCCAGGCGGCCAGAGCGTTGCCGAGATTGAAGGCACCGATGTTGGCGGCGGACGCCAGGGTCGGGGCGCCGTGCGCATGGTCGAGCACGTGCTTCTGCAGGGGCGGGACGGTCGCGAAACCGAGAGCGCCGATCAGGAAGACCGCCGCGACGGACACGGTTTTGTCGGAGGCCAGGAAGGTGAACAGACCGAGCACCACGGCCAGGCCGGCCAGGGCGGTGTAGAGCATCGGCATGAGATTGCGGTCGGCGAAATGTCCCCCGACGAGGTTGCCGACCACCATGCCGGTTCCGAACACGGCCATCAGCCAGGGGACGGAGGACTCGGCGAAACCGCCGACATCGGTCAGGATCGGTGCGATGTAGGTGATCGCGGCGAACACGCCCCCGAAGCCGAGGACGGTCATGGTCATGGCCAGCACGACCTGGACGTTCTTGAACGCCGCGATCTCGTGGCGCAGCCGGACGCCCTCGGGTCGGGGTACGTCGGGGACGAGCTTCGTGACGCCCACGAGACCGACGACGCCGAGCGCGGCGACGACCAGGAACGTCGCCCGCCAGCCCGCGGTGTGGCCGACGAAGGTACCCAGTGGGACGCCGACGACATTGGCAACCGTCAGTCCGGTGAACATCAGGGAGATGGCAGCGGCCTTCTTCTGCGGTGCCACCAGCTCCGCGGCGACCACCGAGCCGATGCCGAAGAACGCTCCATGAGCGAGGGAGGCGACGACGCGGCCGATCAGCATGACGGCGAAGGTGGGCGCGAGGGCAGAGACGGCATTGCCTAGGACGAACAGGCCCATGAGCAGCATCAACATGTTCTTACGGGAGATCCTGGTGCCGAGCGCCGTCATGATCGGGGCGCCGATCATGACGCCGAGGGCGTAGCCGGTGACGAGATATCCGGCGGTGGGGATCGACACTCCGAGATCCGATCCGACCTGGGGGAGCAACCCCATGATCACGAACTCGGTGGTGCCGATTCCGAAGGCACCGATGGCCAGGGCCAGCAGGGCGAGTGGCATGAGAACGATCCTTCGATCGAGAAGAGACGCAGACGCGCTTTACTGGCGTAGACAATAATTGCAGACGACGACTAACTGCAAGCGCGGGTATAGTGAGCGATGTGGCGACGTCGGCATGCCGTCCGCGTCACCTGTTCGTACGAGCCGACCCAGGAGCCCACCATGACCGCCACGGACCCGTCGATGACCGCGTTGGCCAACAGTTGGTCGGCGCTGTCGCTCCTGCACGGGCGAATCGAGAACCGGATCGAGAGCGCTCTGCAGTCCGGCCACGAATTGAGCGTGCGCGAATATTCGCTGCTGGACGTGCTCAACCGTCAGCACGACGGGGAGGGCGGGCACCTGCAGATGCGCCAGGTCGCCGACGCTGTGGTCCTCAGTCAGAGCGCGACGACGCGGCTGGTCACCCGGCTCGAGGATCGTGGGTTGCTCGCGCGCTATCTGTGTCCCACCGATCGCCGCGGCATCTACACCGACGTCACCGACGCCGGTCGGCGCCTGCTCGAAGAGGCCCGGCCCACCCACAACGCCGCCCTCCGGGAGGCGCTCGACGAGGCCGCAACCGAACCCGTCCTGGCGCCGCTGGTCGATGCCATCCGGCAGTTGCAGGACAGTGATCGGGCGGATACCGCCGGGGGTCCGACTCGACGCTGACGGGGGCGATCTCGCGGCGACGTCCTCCGCACAGACCTGTCGGAACAACAGGTGAGATCACGCGGCCGGGTCGGGTATCGTCTCCCCTGGTGTGCCGGGAAGACTGGTCGGCGGGAACAGGTTTCTTCGACGACCCCGGAGGATGACATGAACGCAGCGGTACACCTCTTCTCGGCGCACGCATCTGGGGGCACGCCATGAACTGGGCAGTCTTCGTCGCCTTCCTCGTCGTATGGGTGCTGTCAGGACTCGTGACCGGTCTGTGGATGGCACGTCGAGGCCACGACCCTCGCTGGACGATCATCGCCGTCATCCTCGGACCGCTGTTCGTCCCCATCGCCTTCGAGCGCATCGAGCGTGTTCCCCGGTCCGTCGAAGTGACGACGGTGGCCCGGCAGCACGCCGGAGAGGTCGACAAGGGCGGACTTCGCGTGATGGTCGGCTACGACGGATCCACCGAGGCCAAGCATGCGCTGGATGCGGCGCGACGACTGTTCGGCCCCGCCGGTGGAGTGCTCGAACTCGTCGTCGTGATCTCCTACGACGACGCCGGCGATCCCGACTCCGAACTTCTCGCCACGGTGCGACGACGCCTCGAGCAGGCCGTCGAATCGATGGGTGATATTTCGGTGGGATATGCCGTCCTCGCCGGCCCGGCCGGTCGATGCCTGGGTTGGTTCGCCGAGGAACACCACGCCGACGTTCTCGTCGTAGGGCGCCGCGGACGAGGCATGTCCTCCCGGATGCTCGGTAGCGTCGCCGAATACCTCATCGGGCACTCTCATGTGCCTGTGCTCGTCGTCGATCCCACCGTCATCTCGCCGGATGGGGGTACGAACGAACCCACGGTCGCCGTTCGGGTCGCTCCCGAGGAGAACGTGACGGGCACCGCGTCGAACTGACCCGATGCGGTATGGTCGATCTCGGTGCGCCGGGAAGTCTGGTCGGCAGAAGGAATTACGTCGTCGAACCGGAGGACCCGTGTCTGTACCCGTCTGTCCCGTCGCCACCCGTCGCGCCCGAGCTCTGCGGCCGGCGCAGTGAGCGGCACTGTCGCGAGGCATTCCCACCGCAGCGCCGGAGGTCGCATCGGCCTCCCTGCTGCGTGTCGGCGTCCGACACCGAAATCGCAGGGATGCCCTAGTTTTCGGTATCCGATTCCACTCCGAGGATCGGAACATACTGCCGCCCATGCGGATCGGGTGCATCCGACCCAGCCGGTCCACGTTCGCGTACCGCGTGCCGTCGAGAATTCCGAGGACCTGTGATGCCGAACATCTTCTCCGGAGTCCCTTTCCTCTCTCGCGGAACATGGGAGGACACACGCCGTGTGACGGAGATCCTCCGCAAGGAGACCGTCGGCGGTGTCCTGCTGCTCATCGGCGCCGTCATCGCATTGATCTGGGCGAACACCGGATGGTCGGATTCCTACCACGCCCTGCGGGAGACCCGTATCGGTCCGGCGTCATGGCACCTGGACCTGTCCCTGGGCACCTGGGCGGCCGACGGACTGCTCGCCGTGTTCTTCTTCGTCGTCGGCGTCGAACTCAAACGGGAGTTCGTCGAAGGCAGTCTGCGGGACCTGCGGCGTGCCGCCATGCCGGTGACCGCCGCCCTGGGCGGCATGATCGTCCCGGCCGTGATCTTCGCCGTCATCAATCTTCGTGGTGGCGCCAACGCGTTGAACGGATGGGCGGTCCCGACGGCCACCGACATCGCGTTCGCCGTAGCGATTCTCGCCGTCATCGGTAGTCATCTCCCGTCGGCGCTGCGAACGTTCCTGCTCACCCTCGCCGTGGTCGACGACCTGCTCGCCGTGACCGTGATCGCGGTCTTCTACACCGACGAGGTGAACCTGCTCTACCTGGGCGGGGCGCTGATCCCGTTGGCGCTGTTCGGCATCGCGCTCCGACGCGGCTTCGGTGCCTGGTGGCTCCTGGCGTCGTTGGCGGCAGTGACCTGGTGGCTGGTCCACGAATCCGGTGTGCACGCGACCATCGCCGGTGTACTGCTCGGCTTCGCGGTTCCCGTCGCCCGGCAGGTGGGGGACCGCACGATTCCGGTCGCCGAGCACGTCGAACACCGGATCCGGCCGCTGTCCGCCGGAATTGCCGTGCCGGTCTTCGCCTTCTTCGCCGCCGGCGTCACCGTCGGCGGATTCACCGGCCTGGCGAACGCCCTCACCGATCCCATCTCCGCCGGGGTGATCGCCGGTCTGGTCGTCGGCAAGGTCGTCGGAATCTTCGGGGTCAGCTACCTGGTGGCGCGCTTCACCCGAGCACATCTCGACGACGAGCTGAGTTGGGTGGACGTGCTGGGTGTGTCCCTGCTCGGCGGTATCGGCTTCACGGTGTCCCTGCTCATCGGCGACCTCGCTTACGGTGCAGGCACCGTCGCAGCCGATCACGTGAAGGTGGCCGTGCTGTGCGGATCGTTGCTCAGCGCCGCTCTGGCCTCGACTGTTCTCGTCGCCCGTAACCGTGCCTACCGCAGGATCACGGCAGCCGAGCGGGTCGACGAGGACGGCGACGGGATTCCCGACGTTTATCAGCGATGAGCGAGAGCTCGGATCGCGGTCGGGACGGTGGGCCGTGGTGGGTCCAGCCGACCGTGCGGTCACCGCAGGCTCTGCTGAAGTGTGTCTTCTGGCCGGTCGCCGTGATGCTCGTCGTCCATCGCACGGTGATCCGCGCCGTGGACGGTGCGCGCACGGACGACTTCACTGGCGTCTACCGCGCAGCCGTCGCCTTCTGGAACCGTGAACCGGTCTACACAGCGACGTACGAACACGTCGACCCGCACTACCTCTACCCGCCGTCGGGTTCGCTGCTGATCGCACCGTTCGCGGTCCTCGAACACGAACTCTCGCGATGGGCGTTCATCGGGGTCAACGCGGCGGCCGTCCTCGTCGCCGTGTATCTCGTCGTGCGGATGTTCGGGTACACGGCGCGATCGGCGGTGTTCCCGATCGCGGTGACGGTCGCCTTCGCGTCCGAATCGCTGATCAACACCCTGGTGTTCACCAACATCAACGGGGTGATCCTGCTCGGCCAGGTGGCGTTCCTGACGCTGTTGCTGGCGCGGCGGGACCTCTGGGCGGGCGCGGCGATCGGGGTGACCTTCGCGATCAAACCGATTCTCGCGCCGTTGCTGTTGCTTCCCGTGCTGCGCCGCCAGAGCAAGGTTCTCCTGACCGCCGCATTGGTGCCGGTCGGGCTCACCGCATTGGCGTGGCCGTGGGCTGCGGATCCGTGGCAGTTCGTCGAACGCACCGTTCCGTATCTGTTGCAGTCCCGCGACTACTTCAACAGTTCGATCACCGGCAATGGCACCTACTACGGTCTGCCCGAACCACTGATCCTCGCGCTGCGCATCGGTTTCGCGTTCCTCGCCGCGGCCACGATGTATCTGCTCCACCGCTACCACCGGCACGACGAGGTGTTCTTCGTCGTCACCGGTGCCGGCGTGCTGATGACCGCGTCGTTCCTGCTCGGTTCGCTCGGGCAGATGTACTACTCGATGCTCCTGTTCCCGTTGCTCATGAGCGTGGTCCTCCCACAGTCCGTGATGCGGAGCTGGCCGGCCTGGCTGGCGGTGTACGGCTTCCTCAGTGCCGACGAATGGTACTCGGGCAGATGGGTGGAGGCGGGACGGTATGCCGAGTACATGCGCCCTACCTGGGGGTGGTCGCTGCTGCTCATCGTGGTATTCGCGGTGCTGGTCGATCGCCGACGATCCACACGCGTCCCCGAACCGGTCACAGACCCTTCGGTGGACATCGCCCGAGTCGGACGTCAGAACGCGTCGGCGCCGAAACTCTGAGTGTAGTAACCGCGGATGTGCTCGACGATGCGCTTGCGGGCGAGCGTGGCATCGCCGGCGCGGACCGCGTCGACGAGACCACGGTGCTCGTGACGCAGCCGCACGCAGGTCATGGGCCAGTCGGTACTTGGTGCGCCCGCGAGGACGTAGCTCTCGATGGAGTCGCGCAGACCGGCCATCATCGCCGCGACGACGAGGTTGCCCGCCGCGTCGGCCATCGCGACGTGGAACTGGGCATCGAGAACCAGGAACTCGGGTGCGGCCAACTCCGGATCGTCCATCGCGTCCAAGAGTTCCTCGGCCTGGATGAGTTCCGGTGCCGGGGTCCGGTCGGCCAGAGTCTGCATCACTTCCGTCTCGAGCACCAGGCGCGTGCGGACGATGTCGGAGACCGGGAAGTTCTGCGCGGCGACCTGCAGGCGCATGAGCATCGACATCCCGCCGGTGGGTCGCGAGACGATCATCGCGCCGGCGTTCGGCCCGGATCCGGTGTGGGTGCTGAGCAGACCGAGGGCTTCCATCACCCGCAGCGCCTCACGAACAGAGGACCGGCCGACGCCGAGTTGTGCGGCGAGCGTGCGCTCCGGGGGCAGACGCTGGCCCGGGCCGAGTTCTCCCGTGACCAGCATCTGCTCCAAGTGGTTGAGCACCTGCTCCCACGCACGACCCTCGGACGACGACATGACTTCAGAGCCTAATCGATTCCGGATCAGGGAAGCATCCAGGACAACACCGGGGTGGACTGCAGGTAGACCAGCACACAGAGGATGACGAGCATCGCGACGCTGTAGCCGATCACCTTGCGCAGCAACACCGATTCGCTGCCCGGCCGATCGACTGCGGTGGCAGCGATGGTGAGATTCTGCGGGCTGATCAGCTTGCCGACCACACCACCGGAGGTGTTCGCCGCGACCAGCAGAGTCGGGTCGATGCCGGCGGTCTGCCCGGCGGCCTGCTGCAGGCGGGCGAACAGGGCGTTGGCGGAGGTGTCCGAGCCTGTGACGGCGGTGCCGAGCCAACCGAGGATCGGGGAGAACAGGGCGAAGATCGCGCCGGTTCCGGCGAGCCACGTGCCGATCGCGACGGTTTGGCCGGACTGATTCATCACGTAGCTCAGACCCAGGACGGTGGCCACCGTGGCGATGGCGAGCTTCATCCTCACGACGGTGGTGCCGAAGGTGGCCGCGGCCCGGCGGACGGTCAGCGGGAACATGCCACCGCTGTCCCACCGTGCGTAGACGAGGGTGACGATCGCGCCGCTGAGCAGCAGCAGTGTTCCCGGCGACGACAGCCACGAGAACGTGTAGACCGCGCTGCTCGATGCGTCGCCGTTGCCCGTGATCAGATTGCCGTACAGGCCGGGCCACTCGATCTTGACGTCGGTGGCGGCGAGACGCTCCGGCAGATCGACACCGACGGTCCACAGCTTCGCGATACCGAACACCGTGATGACCAGTAGATACGGGAACAGGGCCATGACGACGCGCGAAGCGGTCAGCGATTCGTCGGCGACGGGACGCTGCGGAGCGTGAGCGCCTCCGGGTCCCTCCTTGCCGGCCTGGACCGCGACGGCATCGGTGCGGGTGCGGGTGCGTGATAGTTGGTCCTCGGGGGTCCGCGGCTTCCAGACCTGGAGCATGAGCACGGCTGCGGTGAGGCCGGCGAGCGAGGCGACGACATCGGTGAGTTCGTACGAGAAGTGGCTCGAGCACCAGAACTGGGCGAGTGCGAAGGTCGTGCCGGTGACCAGTGCGATCGGCCAGGCCTGCCGGACACCGCGACGACCGTCGACGAGGAAGAGCAGCAACAGCGGCACGAAGAGCGCCAGGACGGGTGTCTGACGGCCGACGACGGCAGCGATCTCGGTGGCGGGGATGTCGGTCAGGGCGCCGGCGGTGGTGATCGGGATGGCCATGGCGCCGAAGGCGACCGGTGCGGTGTTGGCGATCAGGACCGTGACCGCGGCCCGCAGGGCGGGCATACCGAGGGTGACGAGCATGGCGCCGGTGATCGCGACGGGTGCGCCGAATCCGGCGAGTGCTTCGAGCATGCCGCCGAAACAGAAGGCGATGAGCATCGCCTGGATCCGCATGTCGCCGTGACCGATCGAGTTGAAGATGCGCCGCAGATCCTCGAACCGGCCACTGACGACGGTGAGTTCGTAGAACCAGATCGCGGTGATCACGATCCACATCACCGGGAAGAGCCCGAAGGTGATGCCCTGCAGGGCGGACAGGCCGGCCAGCGGCGCGGGCATGTCGAAACCGATGATCGCGACGACGAGCGCGACGACGAGGGCACCGAGTCCGGAATACCAGGCCTTGAGTTTGAAGCCGGCGAGTAGGACGAAGAATGTCAGCAGCGGCGCAAGGCCCACGAGAGCCGATGCGGTGAGGCTGCCTGCGATGGCGTCAGTGGCGGGAGTGAATGTCACCGCCGATATACGGGTTGCCACACGAAACTCCTGTGGTTGCGCCGCTGTCGGCGGCGGATGTGATTTCGACCGATGTGGTCAGACCACGTGAAGGTACACCATGGTCCGCGTCACAGTCGACCCCCTGACGGAATGTGCGGTCGATATCCGAAAATGTGCGGCGCATCTCCGGAACGTGTGGTTCAATGTGGTCAGACCACACCCCCGATGCGGAGATCTCCATGCGAATCGCCCTGTTCGCGACGTGCCTCGGCGACACGATGTTCCCGAAAGCCGTTTCGGCCACCGCCCTGCTCCTCACCCGGCTCGGGCACGACGTCGTCTTCCCCGAACGCCAGACCTGCTGCGGCCAGATGCACGTCAACACCGGTTACCAACCCGACGCGCTGCCGCTCGTCGAGAACTACGTCGACGCCTTCGACGACACCAGTATCGACGCCGTCGTCGCCCCTTCCGGATCATGCGTCGGATCCGTTCGCCATCAGCACGAAATCGTCGCCTCCCGTTACGGTTCCGCGTCGTTGTGCGGGCGGGTCGACACCGTCAAGGCCAAGACGTACGAGTTGTCCGAATTCCTCGTCGACGTCCTCGGCGTCACCGACGTCGGCGCCTACTTCCCCCACCGGGTGACCTATCACCCCACCTGCCACTCGCTGCGGATGCTGCGAGTGGGGGAGAAGCCGCTCCAGCTGTTGCGGGCCGTGCGCGAGATCGACCTCGTCGAACTGCCCGAGGCCGACTCGTGCTGCGGATTCGGCGGCACCTTCGCGATCAAGAACGCCGAGACCTCCACCGCGATGCTCGCCGACAAGCTGAACAATGTCGCCGCCACCGGTGCCGAATACTGCAGCGCCGGCGACTCGTCGTGCCTGATGCACATCGGTGGCGGTCTCACACGACTGCGCACCGGTACCCGCACCATCCACCTCGCCGAGATCCTCGCCTCCGTGGAACCGGCCGTCGCCCCCAAGGGAGTGCCCGCGTGACCGCACTCGGTATGCCCGTCGTCCCGCCGCGTGGATCCGGAAATCTGCGCGGCATCAGGAAGTTTCCCGACGCAGCGCACCAGGAACTCGCGAACCCGCAGTTGCGCCGCAACATCGGCAAGGCCACCCACACGATCCGTGCCAAGCGACTGGACGTCACCGGGGAACTGCCCGACTGGGAGCAACTGCGCGACGCCGGCGCCGCCATCAAGACCGACGTGCTCAACCGCCTCCCGGAGTTGCTCACCCAGCTCGAGGAGGCGGTGACCGCGCGCGGCGGCGTGGTGCACTGGGCGGCCGACGCCGCCGAGGCCAACGCCATCGTCACCGACCTGATCCGGAAGACGGGATCCGACGAGGTCATCAAGGTCAAATCGATGGCCACCCAGGAGATCGGACTCAACGAGCACCTCGAGGAACAAGGGATCGCGGCCTACGAGACCGACCTCGCCGAGCTCATCGTCCAGCTCGGCCACGACAAGCCCTCGCACATCCTCGTGCCTGCCATCCACCGCAACCGCGCCGAGATCCGCGAGATCTTCCTGCGTGAGATGCCGGACGTCGACCCCGACCTCGACGACAACCCCCGCCATCTCGCAGCCGCGGCACGAAAATTCTTGCGACACAAGTTCATGACGGTGCCGGTTGCGGTGTCGGGCGCGAACTTCGGCATCGCCGAGACCGGCACCCTCGCCGTCGTCGAATCCGAGGGCAACGGCCGCATGTGCCTGACGCTGCCGCAGACGCTCATCACCGTCATGGGTATCGAGAAGCTGCTGCCCACCTTCCGCGACCTCGAGGTGTTCCTGCAGCTGCTGCCGCGCTCGTCGACGGGAGAGCGCATGAATCCCTACACGTCGATGTGGACCGGTGTCACCCCCGGCGACGGCCCGCAGGAATTCCACCTCGTACTGCTGGACAACGGCCGCACCGCCGCGCTCGCCGACGAGATCGGACGTGAAGCACTGCACTGCATCCGTTGCTCGGCCTGCCTGAACGTGTGCCCGGTCTACGAGCGCACCGGAGGCCACGCCTACGGCTCGACCTATCCGGGCCCGATCGGCGCCGTCCTCAGCCCGCAATTGGCCGGGATGGACGAACCCGACGACCCCAACGCCAGCCTGCCGTTCGCATCGAGCCTGTGCGGTGCCTGCTACGACGCCTGCCCCGTCAAGATCGACATCCCCTCGTTGCTGGTGGAACTGCGCCACCAGAAGGTCGAACACGCCCGCTTCGGACCCGAGGCCGCGGCGATGAAGGCCGCCTCGCTGGCCATGTCGACCTCACGACGCTGGACGGCCGCGCAGAAGGCCGCCGGGCTCGGCCGCGTCCTCGCCGGCAAAAAGGGAAAGATCACCCATCTTCCCGGTCCACTGGCCGGCTGGACAGACGCCCGCGACATGCCGGCCCCGCCGAAACAGACCTTCCGGCAATGGTGGGCATCCGACGAAGGACGTGCCGCGCTCGCGAAGGCACGCGAGGAAGGACAGCAGCGATGAGCAGTCGCGACGCGATTCTCGGCCGGATCCGTTCGGCGCAGACCCTGGCACCGCCGGTACCGGTCGAGGTACCGCGCGACTACCGTCTCGGACGCACCCTGCCGGACGCCGAACGCCGTGAGCTGTTGGTCGACCGACTGGTCGACTACAAGGCCCACGTGCACCAGAGCACGCCGGAGGATCTACCCGTCGTGCTGGCGAAGATTCTCACGGATCGCGGGGTGCGCCGCGTCGGGATCCCGGAGGGCCTGGAACGCTCGTGGATGGCGGAGTTCGGTGGCGAGGTGGTGGTCGACTCCACCGACCGACCTGCAGCCGACCTCGGTGATCTCGACGGGGTCGTCACCGGCTCTGCGGTCACCTGCGCCGAGACGGGCACGATCTTCCTCGACGGCAACCCCGACCAGGGGCGACGCGCGCTGACACTGGTCCCCGACCTGCACGTGTGTGTGGTGGCGATGGGCGACGTCGAGGTGGGAGTGCCCGAAGCGCTGGCCCGGCTCGTCCCGGAGCGGCCGATCACGATGATCAGCGGACCGTCCGCGACGTCGGACATCGAACTCGAACGCGTCGAGGGCGTGCACGGCCCCCGCACACTGGAGGTGGTGATGGTCGGATGACCATGCTGACCGAGCGTGTCCGGCCGCGACTCGGATGGCAGCAGCATGCCAACTGCCGGACCTCCGACGAGTACTTCTTCTTCGCCCCGGAGGGCGAACCACCGAACATCCGCAGGCGGCGCGAGGTCGTCGCGAAGCGCATCTGCGCGAACTGCCCGGTGCTGGCCGAGTGCCGCACCCACGCGATACTCAGCGGCGAACCGCACGGAGTGTGGGGTGGACTGTCGGAACACGAACGGCTGCAACATCTCAACCACTGACCGCACACGATCTTCGGTCTTTCCGACCTCGAGAACTGCGCGGCCGCAGGTGGCGTCCCGTGCCTGATGAAGGGCAACACGTTCACTGTCTGCGGCTTCACTCGCGGGCACCTCGTATGGGTGCCGCAGCTCGCCGTCAACATTTTCGGGTACAACGCCGGATCGTGGCGCATCGATCGGCATCCCCGCGGTTCCTGGTGGATACAACCGGGGACGGTCGCGCGGACACATGGGGTTCGGCAGCGTCGATGTGTGGCTGCACAGATCGTGACCGTATTCGAACGACGGGTTCCGGCCGGTGCGTCGCATCGGCCGGAACCGCTCATCTCAGGTTCATGGTTGCCCCGATTCGAACGTGAGGACCTCGTGAGCGAGGAAACGGAAACCCGCGAGGGCGGTAGACCCTCGCGGTGTCGGTGTCCTCCTCGTAGGAATGGAACCAGGTACCGATGATCGACGACGGTTCGCTCACAGTGCGTCCTGACGGGTCCGTGGTGGGTGATCAGCCGACGCGGTCCAGGATTGCGCCGATCTGATCGAGAAGCGACCGGAGCGAGGCGATCTGACGTCGCAGCTCGTCCACCTCGCCGTCGAGTGACACAAGTGCCGAGGTATCGGCTCGTGTCCCGCCGTTGCCGGACGGACCGAGCGCGAGTGGGGCCGTCTGGGCCGGGTCCATCGCCCCGAGCAGGAACGGCGCACGCGGTCCTTCCAGGTACGCCCGCATGCGGAGCGACTGCCCGGCGGTGAACATGAGCATCGCATCGCCGTCGTCGCCCCAGATGGGGCGCAGGCTCAACCAGCGACCGATCTCGTATGTCGCGGTGCGACCGAGATGGAAGGGAGGTCGCGCTGTGCCGGTGGTCCCGAAGCACGAGTGGGCGATGACGACACCGTCGGTGGCTGCCGGTCCGCCGGGGAACTGGGCGTAGTTGAGGATCTGGGACGGCGACGCGGGATCATGCGCGACGTGAACGACGACCGGAATGCTCCCGACACCTGTCGGGGCCGGTGCGCGCTGTCCTGTCCGGCGTTCCGCAGACCTCGCGGGTCGATGGGGAGTCCAGGTCGGCCATGACGGATCCTCTCCTGCTCCGGAAGCGGCATCGAATGAAGCATCACCCTCGGTGCTGCGGAATCATGCGTATCGGACTACTCGAAAGTCCTTCCTTCGGACGTGCCCATCAGGTGTGCGTCGGCGAATCGGCCTCCACCCCCAGGCATTCTGCCACCCGGACGCGCCGATTCCGGGGTCGCTCGAGCGTGCCGATGTCGAGCGACCCAGTTTCTGCTCAGGCGCCGCGAGGACAACCTGATCAAGCTCCGGCCGAGCTCGCTGTACCACACCGTTTCCCGTCTCGCGAAAAGCGGACTGATCCGGCAGGAGGGCACCGAACGCGCAGGTAATCGGCCCGAGCGGACGACCTACAGCATCACCGAGGCCGGTGCCGCGACCGTGCGGGACCGCCTCGCCGAGATCATCCGACGCCCGGTGCGGGAGTATCCGATCTTTCCCCTCGGCCTCGCCGAATCGCACAACCTTCCGGCCGACGAGGTCGTCGTCCTCCTCGGCGAGCGCATCGACAGGCTCGAGGAGGAACTTGTCGAGTTCGACGCGATCCGCACGTGGGCCGCGGACAACGGCGTGCCGCGTCGCTACTGGGTGGCCGTCGACTTCCTCCGGGACAGGACCGCCCACGAATCGGAGTGGCTTCGTGGACTGATCGAGGAGATCCGCGACGGCTCCCTGGTGTGGCAGAGCGTCGATGCCGCCGATCGACGACTTCCGGACCCGCCCCGTGATCTCGGCCGCGACTGGGGTGCGGCGCTGACGGACGAGACTCTCGCCGAACTGCGGAGGAGCAGTGCGGAAAGTAGCGGTCCGGGTCGGTCGTAACGCAACGACCGAACCGGGACACCTCGACCCAATAGATCGCCGGTCGTGCTCGACCGGTACGAACAGGAACGAAATCGATGCAAACCGAACGTAATCCGTGGTGGGGCCTGTCGGCCCTGGTGGTCGGGTTCTTCATGATCCTGCTGGATCTGACCATCGTCGCGGTGGCCAACCCGGCGATCATGGCCGACCTGCAGGCCGACATCAATCAGGTCGTCTGGGTGACCAGCGCCTATCTGCTCACCTATGCGGTGCCCCTGCTGTTCACCGGTCGTCTCGGCGACCGGTTCGGACCCAAGCACGTCTATCTCGCGGGCCTGGTGGTGTTCACCGCGGCGTCGCTGTGGTGCGCGACCTCCGGCACCATCGAGATGCTCATCGCCGCCCGCGCCGTCCAGGGACTCGGCGCGGCGCTGATGACGCCGCAGACGATGGCGATCATCACCCGCACCTTCGCGCCCGACAAGCGTGGCGCCGCCATGGGTCTGTGGGGCGCGGTCGCCGGACTGGCCTCGCTGCTCGGGCCCCTCGTCGGCGGTGTACTGGTCGACTGGCAGGGCTGGAACTGGATCTTCTACATCAACGTCCCGGTCGGCATCATCGCCTTCGTGTTGGCGGCATGGCTGGTGCCCAGTCTCGAGACCCAACCGCACAAGTTCGACGTCGTCGGCGTGATCCTCAGCGGCGTCGGATTGTTCCTGCTGGTCTTCGGAATCCAGGAAGGTTCCAGCCGCGACTGGGACGTATGGACCTGGACGATGATCCTCGCGGGTATCGCGGTGATGGTGCTGTTCGTCTTCAACCAGGCGCGCAACAAGGGCGAACCCCTCGTGCCGTTGGCCCTGTTCTGCGACCGGAACTTCTCGATGTCGAACATCGCGATCTCGTCGATGGGCGCAGCCATGACCGCCCTGATGGTTCCGGCCTACTTCTATCTCGAGACGGTCCGCGGATTCTCGCCCACGAAAGCCACACTGATCTTCGCCCCTATGGCGATCGTCACCGGTCTGACGGCACCGCTCATCGGTAAGTTCTCCGACCGGATGCCGCCCCGGGTGCTGCCCACCGTCGGCTTCACGCTCTTCTCCGCGACGATCTTCGGCTTCGCGGTGCTCATGACGCCGGACAGCCCCATCGTGCTGTTCCTGCTCATCGCCGGTATCGCCGGCATGTCCAACTCGTGCATCTGGGCACCGCTGGCCTCCACCGCCACGCACAACCTGCCGATCCACCAGGCGGGCGCCGGTGCCGGCATCTACAACACCACCCGCCAGGTCGGTTCGGTGCTGGGCAGCGCCGCGATCGGTGCTCTGATCTCGTCGCGGATGGCCGTCCAAGGATTGGGTGAGGTGCAGGCCGGTGAGGGCGGCGGAGCCGCGATGGGAGCCGGTCTCCCGGAGCAGATCGCCGAGAAGTTCAGCATCGTGCTGAGCCAGTCGATGCTCCTGCCCGCCTCGGTCCTGATCATCGGGATCGTGGCGTCGGCGATGTTCGTCGGCCACGCCTCGTCGCAGCGGAAGGCGCAGGCCGGCACTTCGGCCGACCGCGCAGAGGTCACCGGCTGAGTCGGGTTCGTATGTAGTGGCCCGGTCGCCACGAACGGAAGAACGCTCCCACCGAGCAGGACTCGGTGGGAGCGTTCTCGCATGCTGAGGGTGTGGTCAGCCGTAGTGGCAGACGTAGCTGACGGCTTCGGTGACCTCGATGTCGAACGACGAGTCGCCGGGCACCGAGAAGGAGTCGCCTGCGCCGTAGGAGGTCCAGTCCTCGCTGCCGGCGAGCCGGACGCGGCACGCGCCGCTGTGCAGCTCCATGACCTCGGGATCAACGGTGCCGAAGTTCAGGGTCGCGGGCAGGATCACGCCGGCCGACTTGCGGGTTCCATCCGCCAGGTGGAAGTTGTGGCTGACGCACTTGCCGTCGAAGTAGACGTTGGCACGCGGGTCGAGCGTCACGTTGGCGTAGGTCGAAGTCGGCTCACTCATGAGCTGGAGCGTAGCGAGGCGGGTGCAGGTCGCCGGTCGCCGGGGTCGGTGTGCGCACGTCCGTCGCGAGGTGTATTTCAGACAACCTTCACGGAATCGACGATGTCGAGATAGTGCTGGTTGTACATCACCGCGAGCACGTTGCCGAACGGGTCGACGACCGAGGCGGTGACGAACCCGGGGCCGCGTTCGGTGATGTGAGCCTCGCTTTTCGGTTGTGGACCTTCCGCGCGATACGTCTTGCATCCGGAAACGAGAAGGCCTGCTGGACTCACCTAAGTTATGAGGTATAACTTAAACGCTTCGGGGGAGGGGATCGGGTGGCTCAGCTGGGCAGACGCGCACGCAAGATCGACCTCGACGACATCGTCCGGGTCGGTCGCGCGCTCGGCTCGCGGGGGAGAACATCCTCGGCGACCTCGTGCTCCACCACGATCCCCACCACACGGTCGAACGGCACCTGTTGTCCTTCGGGTTGCAACTGCGGGCGTTCGTGCTCGACCACCCCGGTCTCGGCACCTACATGCAGATCTTGTTCCCACGCGGCGACGCGGGACGTCGCCTCATGGCCGACGAGATCGTGGCACTGTGCCGTGCCGGATACAACCCGGACGTCGCAGTGTCGGTCGCGAGCGTCGTCGCGGGATCGACCATCAACACCACCGTCGCCGACGAAACCCAGCGGCTGCGCGTCGAGGGCCTCGACGAACGGCGCCGCGCCGTCAGCGAGCAACTCGACACCGACGACCGGCCCGCCGAGGCCCACCGTGAACTACCCGCCGTCGACGCCGGGGAGTTCTCCAAGCTCGTTCTCGCCACCACGATTCGTGGACTCGTAGCGGTCCCTCCACCGGGGCGGCCCTGAAAGAAGTGGTCGCCGATCTCGCGACGACAGGATTGGGGAAGTGATGGCTCGCCGTGGATTTCAGGGAATGATGATGCGCGGGTTCGATGCCCGTGATCACGACGCTGTGGTCACGGGCACCGAACAGATCGCGCCGCACTTCCGCCGGGTGCGTATGTCGTCCCCGTCGTTGTTCGAGGACGTCGTTCCCGGACCGACCGCGTGGATCCGGATCTGGTTTCCCGACCCCGACGGATCGGACACCGAATGCCAACGCGGATAAACCTTCTCGGAATGCGATCCGGAGACCGGGGACTTCGCCGTCGATTTCGTCCTGCACGAACCGGCCGGGCCGGCGTCGACGTGGGCGCAGCGAGCCGAACCCGGTGATGTCATCAGTGTCACCTCGTTCGGGTCGCGCGGCTTCGACATCCCCGACGAACGTCCCGCCGGTTACCTGCTGATCGGCGATTCCGCGTCGATCCCCGGCATCAACAGCATCATCGAAGCACTACCGCGCGACGTCGCGATCGAGCTGTATCTCGAGAAGTGCGACGACAACGACGAACTCATCCCAATACCGGACCACCCGCTGCTGCGCAAGCACTGGGTGCCGCGCCGCGACCACGAATCGTTCGCCGCCGCCGTCGAGGACCGCGACTGGTCGAACTGGTACGCATGGGTGGCGCCGGAATCGAACTCGCTCAAACACCTGCGCACCCGTCTGCGCGACGAGTTCGGTTTCCCCAAGTCCGAGGTCTACGCCCAGGCGTACTGGCACGACGAACGCGCCATGGGCAAGGAGCGCACTCACGAGGCCGAACCGGACCCGGCGGAGACCGCTCCGCCGGTCCCTGAACCCGAGACCACACCCGCACGCGGCACGTGGCGGGCCCAGGGTGGGGGTCGGCTCCTCGCGCCACTGAAGCGGACACTGATCGCCGCCGAGGTGCTGCAGGCCGTCATCACCCTCATCCAGCTCGTGCCGTTCGTGCTGCTCACCGAACTGGCCCGCCGCCTGCTCGCCGAAGCTCCGAACTCGGAACTGTGGTCCGTCGGGTTCTGGGCGATCGGACTCACCGCGGTGGGCACCCTGCTCGCGGCCGCCCTGAGCCAGTGGCTGCACCTCGTCGACGCGCGCTTCGAACGCGACCTGCGGCACCGTCTGCTCGGTACGCTGTCGGCCATCCCCCTCGGCTGGTTCACCGCCCGCGACTCCTGGCAGGTCAAGCGCGTCGTTCAGAACGACACGCTGTCGCTGCACTACCTGGTGACCCATGCCGTGTCCGATGCGGTCGCCGCTGTCGTCGCGGTGCTCGTCTACCTGTTCGCCGTCGACTGGCGACTAGCCCTGGTGCTGTTCCTCCCGATCCTCGTCTACCTCGTGCTGATGACCGTCATGATGTCGCAGTCCGGGCCGCGCACAGTGCAATCCGCGCGGTGGGCCGAACGCATGGACGGCGAAGCCGCCGCCTACCTGGACGGGCAGCCCGTGATCCGGGTCTTCGGAGGCGCGGCCGCGTCGACCTTCCGCGCGCGGCTGGGGGAGTACGTGCGGTTCCTCGTGGACTGGCAGCGACCGATGGCTGGCAAGAAGACCCTCATCGACCTCGCCACCCGACCCGCGACGTTCCTGCTGCTGCTCACCGCACTCGGCACCGCGCTGATCACCGCGGGAAGCATGGCGCCGGCGACGCTGCTGCTCCTGGACGAAGCGACGAGTGCGCTGGACACCGAGAACGAAACGGCGGTCGTGCAGGCGCTCGGGGCAGATCCGGTGTCGCGCACGCGGGTGATCGTCGCGCACCGGCTTGCGAGCATCCGGACCGCTGATCGGATGGTGTTCCTCGAGCGCGGCCGGATCGCGGAGGGCGGAACGGTCGACGAATTCCTTTCTGCGGGTGGTTGTTTCGCGGAATTTTGGACGCAGCGGGATTTGGCGTCGGCGTGGCAGATCGGAGCGGCGGCATCGGGTGGGAGGCACGCGTGGAGGCCGTGAACGCGGGAACGAACAGCCGGGACCCCGACGGTCTTCACCGGCGAGTGCGGTGCGGATAGGCTGACCAGGATGGCCCGCTATCTACTGTGTGCCACTCCCGCGGGAGGGCATGTCACTCCGATCCTGGCGGTCGCATCCGCACTCGGCGATCGAGGGCACGAGGTCACTGTCCTCACCGGTTCTCGGTTCCGCTCGTTCGTCGAATCCTGCGGTATCGCATTTCGCGAGTTGACACGAAACCGGTCGATGCTCGGCTGCGAGGACATGCGGTCATCCTTGCATCACGCCTGATCGTCGGTTTTCTGTGTTGCGCGGCGATCGAGGATCGAAGAGCAGTCATCTTTCCCGAGAATCCGGTAGCGGTGCAAGAAGCCGAGGCGGCTGTAGAGCTGGGGATAGTGGCGGAAGCGTTGGTCGATGTCCGGATCGACAAGTACTGCGCATATCGCGTTTAGTTGGGCGCCCGCCGAGGCAATGTCGCTGTCGACGTCGATAGCGGTGAGGTCGCGCTTGCCCGAGGTGAACTTCGGTCATGAAATGGAGAGCGGTCCGGTTGTGCCGGTCACGGTCCACTGTCCGTCGACCTGGTCGAGGACGTAGGTGAGGCCGAGTCCGCAGTCGATGCCGCACCAGAGTCCCGCGCCGATATGGACTGTTCCGTCGTCCTGCGGCCAGGTGGGGGACAGGCCGACGATGACGCCGTCGTGTGCGACCCCGGTCAGGCCCTGCCGTGCGCGATCTGCGTACTGCTGTGGGTCGGTGGTGAACTCGACCGGCGGCAGATCCGCGGACTGCGCGGTGATCTCGTTCTTCAGTTCCGTGTCGAACGGTGGCCCGTCGGCGACGGTGAACATGTGTGCGCTGCGTGAGGCAGCGCCGTCGACGATGTAGACGGACCCGATCGGGGTCGGTGCTGTCGCGAAGGGATTGTCGACGAGGATGAGGTGGTGCAGGGCGGCGGCATAGAGCTGTGACTGCTCGCTGGGTGGCGGGGGACTCGTGGACGGGTCGAGTTGATCGGTGCCCGCGTCGGTGTCGGTGCTCGAGCAGCCGGCCAGGATGGCAGCAAGGATCCCCGAGAGGGTCGCCGCTCGAAGGCTCATGGTTCGAATGGTACCGATTGCCGAGGTGATGCCGGCTTTTCGTGGATCCTCCGAAGGGGGTCCGCTCGCCCGACACAGTCCGGTGGTTGCGCTCTGGTGCGAGGGTTCGTGCGAAGGTGAGTTATGACTGTCGCTGGGCGTCCGGCTCGTTGGTGGACTGTGCTGTCGGGGGTGACCGCGGTCCTTGTCGGGTTGGTGTGCGGGGTGATCGTGTGGACGTTCGCCCCGCCGGTGGTGTTCTTCCCGTGGTTTGCTCTGGCGTCCTGGGTTCTTCTGATCCTGGGGGCGGTGTGGTTGGTGGTCGGGTTGTTCGGCTGGTTCAAGTTTCGCGCTCTGCGCATGAGCGCGATCGCGCCGGCGTTGGTGCTTGCCACCGCGGTGCTGGTAGTTTTGTCGGTTCCGTCAACGGTGGCGTTTGCGGTGTCGAAGGGGTCCTTGGTCGCAGCGTCGGCGCAATGTGCGCCGTCCTGGGACGGTCGGCGGATCGGTGTGTATCAGGTGTGGCGGATTCAACCCGTCGACGGAGGGTGTCTGTTCTACATCGAAGGTGGGCTGATCGACCCGATCGGACTTGCGTATCTGCCCGATGGCGCGCCGTATCTGGGTAAGCCCCGCCACGACGGCGACATCGGGTACGAGCAGTACAGCGGCGATTGGTATCGATTCGTGGAACGTTTCTGAGCTCTGCCCGTAGGCGGCGGTAGCGCGCTGAGGTGATGACCGGACGTCGACCCTACGGCGGGCTGGTCTGTCAGCGGTTCGTGTCGCGATCCGGTATCGCCGTGAGGCGGTTCACCATTCGAACCGAGCAATCAGATCCTGGACCAGGTGTTGTCGTGGTGGTCACGTATCCAGTCAATGATCTCGCCATCGGCGTGGACATCATCGGTGAGCTAGAATGTCTCGTCGGGTGCCCATCCCGCGATCATCGACGCCGCGTCACCGTCGACGTCGATGGCAGTGCCCGCTGCGGTGAGATAACCGGCGACCGTGAGGTGCACTCCGCCGTACACCTCGGCCACAGCCTGCCAGTCGGGCAGAACCCATCGTCCGTCGCGACCGGTGGTGCGGTACCAGTCGTGGCGTTTCTGTGCGGTGACCTCGAGCGGAAACCGCCGGCAGAGCTGCGCCCAGTCGTCGAGGCCGTGAATCTCGAGTACGTCGACGGTGTCAGGAACGAGATGCCGCCGCGCCCCGGCGTGGTTGTCGCCTCCGGAGTCTTCGACGAACCACAAGCATGCGGGTGAGCCGCCGACCAGTGTCCGTGTGGAGCAGGGGACGCCGAGTGGCGCCGACCACCACACCCCGGACCAGTGGGCTGTCGGATCGGTGGGGCGTTGGTGTGCGGCTCGCTGTTCCTCGGCGACGACCTTGTCCCGCCAGGTAGCAAGCGCGGGACCGACCCGGGGAACACTACTTTGCCGCTCGGTCCAGCCCAGTGACCACTGTGCGTCCCGCGCGATCTCGGTGGTCCACCACCAGGTGTGCTCCGATCCGGCGAGGTGCTCGGCGATGCGGCGCAGGTGCGGGCGCATCGGCTCCGTCGCAGCGAGAATGTCGTCGCCGTCGGGTGGCTGCCAGTATCGGGCGGAGTCGGTGGTGGCGGCGAGCACGGCGCGAAGGTCGGTTTCTGTCACGTCCGGCAGCGGCACGTCCGCCAACCGTCGCGCTACGTCGTCGGGGGTGATGTTCGGGAGGGGTCGGTCGGCGCCGGGCCCGTAGAGGACGCCTGCGGTTCCGCGCGCCACGTCGAGCTGGTAAGCGGCGTAGAAAATTGCCGAGGAGAACGACTCCCGGGTGTGTTCGTCACCCGTATTGTTGTCGGCGATCTGCGCGTATTCGAGGAGTAGACGACGACCGCGTGGACCCGCCAGCAGTGCCTCGGTCGGGTTCGCCGGAGGGTCCGGTGTCGTGCTCATGGCGTCCAGTAGATCATTACCGGCGTGGCCGTGACGGGTGGAAGATGTCGATGCCGGGGCGCGGCGTCAGATCACCGACCCCGAGGTGTGTTTGATCTGTCGCGGGGTTGCCACGTCCGTCGTCGGCCACGGCTGAATCAGGTAGTCCTCGACGGGGTCACCGTCGAGGCGAGTATCGCTGCCGCGGGCGCAGATACGGACTCGGTATCGATGGTTGCCGGTCTCGGTGATGCCGCGGATGCTGGGTGCCTCGGGTTCGTCGTCCCAGAACGTGAGCACGTTGACAGCGTGGTCTGCGGTGGCGAGGAGATCGCCTTCGGCGACATCCTCCCACTCGGTGCCGTCGAATACCGCTGGCGTGTCATGGGGTTCCACCGCGACGTTCACCGGTCCGGCCTTGATGCCGACTTTCACGCTGATCGTGTCCTCGGCGAAGGATGCGAGGGGGAGTTCGGGGTATCGGCCGTGGATGGGTTCACGTGGTGGACCGGCCTCGATGAGGAACTGGTGATAAGAGCACGTCTCATTTGGTGAGTTTCTTGAAGCAGGTCAGCGCAGCGGCGAGTTGGAGAAAGGAAGCAAAGTTCTCACCGTGACGTTCGTAGCGCATCGTCAGCCGGCGATAGCCGCTCAGCCAAGCCAGGGTGCGTTCGATCTTCCACCGGTAACGACCGAGGCGTTCGCTGCTGTCGACGCCGCGGCGGGCGATCCGCGGAACGATGCCCCGGGCCCGCAGCCACCGGCGGTGCACGGGATAGTCGTAACCCTTGTCCGCCCGCAACCGGCCGGGTCGGCGGCGCCGCGGACCGCGAGGTGAGCGCACCGCCGGAATCGCAGCGACCATGGGTTGCAGCATGACACTGTCGTGGGTGTTCGCCGAGGTCACCGCCGTGACGAGGGGAATGCCGTCGGCATCGGAGAGGATGTGGATCTTCGAGCCGTTCTTGCCTCGATCGACCGGGCTGGGACCGGTCAGAGAGCCCCCCTTTTCGCCCGCACGTGCGCTGCGTCCAGGATCGCGGCGGACCAGTCCAGGTCCCCACCGGCACCGAGCCGATCGAGGACCCGGCGGTGCAGTTCGTCGAACACCCCGGCCCGAACCCAGGTGGTGAAGCGGCGGTGTGCGGTCGGAACGCTGACCCCGAACGACGGTGGCAGGTGCCGCCAGGCACAGCCGCTGGTGAGCACGTAGACGATCGCGGTGAACACCGCCCGATCATCGATCGCCGCCCGGCCGCCGCCTTGGGGCCGCGCCCGGAATCCGGGCAGCAACGGTTCGACGATCTCCCACAACGCATCCGGTACCAGCCGGGAAGACAACGCATCGACCACGGCAGTGCATTATGCCGCACAAACGATCTAGGCCATAAGAGACATGCTCTAAGTCGGTCTCGATGACTGCCCGATGTCGCTGGACCGTCATCGCATAGATCCCTTTCAGCTCGCTAGGCACGCATCGGTCGCCGGGCTCGACCAGGGACAACATACCGCGTGGCGGCTGTGTTCTGGGCGGTAGTGGGGGTACGTGAGCGCGCCAAGCGCTCAGTCCGAGCGGGTGACCGACCGCAGTGACGGGGTCGAGTGCCCGAAAAGATCCGACGCTGTCGGGCGGCAGGAAGGAATGCGGTGTCGGCCCCGAGGTGTTCGCGAGGGTAGGAGCGACGCCGGGGGCTGTGTATCGATCGGTCGGCGGCGCGCTTACGTGGCCGGCCACGCCGCGCCGTCTTCTTGACCGGGGCTCTTCGTCGCGGCTCGGTTTGCTGCGGCTCGCCTTCGTCCTCGTCTTCACCCGGGTCCTCATCCGAACCTTCGGCGGTGTCCGCTTCCTCGTCCGGTTCCTCGTCCTCCTCCTCGTCCGCATCGGCTTTTGGGCTGTCGGATGGTGCGTCGCGCCAACTGAATTCGACCTCGATCTCGACCTGGTCGCCGTCCACCTCGATCTCGAGTTCCCATTCGAGTCGGTCGGCGACGACGAGCGAAATGGTGTCACCGCCCGAGTCCAGTTCCACTTCGGATCCCGTCGCCAAGGCGCGGCCGAGTGCAATCAACCGCTCGGATGCCTGCTTGCGGGAAAGTTCGGCCTTCTGCTTGATCTCCAGCTCCGGCACGGCAACTCCTGACCTCGGTGAAGTATGCATCCACGGTATCTGCCGCGGGGTAGGCAGGAGTCGTGAACGAGGAGTCGTGACGATTTCGAGGTTCGCCGTCTTGGCAAGTTACGTGCGCGCGACCGATCGCGGCGAAAGTACTTCCGGGCGCGATTAGACTTGCCGGTGTCGCAGGCCTGCCGATGATGTCGGGCCCGGTGCCTTGCCGGTGCCGGTTCGTGTGGCGATGGTTCTGTTCGTGTTGCGACGGTCGACGGTGCGGTCGGTGGTTCTTCTGTCAGGAGTTGTCATGGCCCGTTCCGTTCGAGATGAAGAAGGCCGTTCGTCGGCAGATGAGGTGACGCTGCACGACCTCGAGATGGTGGTGCAGGCACTGACCGGCCGAGGTGCGGACGCAGATGCCGTCGAGTTCGGGAGCAGTCGAGGAGCCGCAGAGCCGGCCGGGCAATCCGACGTGCCGGATGGGAGGCGTCGTCGCCGCGCACAGCGGTGAGCCCGTTATCGGCGGTGAGGGGTACGACCAGGGGCCGCGTGAAACAGTCATGAGTGCTTGCTCCAAGAGCAGCGACATGTGACGCTGACCACATGGTGGAGTCGCGTGAGCTTCTCGACGATCTCTGTCCGCTCGTTCCTCAGCGGCCAGGACGCACGGTTCAGGAGCGGATCGCGTGAGCCGCGTCGTGCGAATCGCCAATTGCTCCGGTTTCTACGGCGACCGTCTGTCGGCGATGCGCGAGATGCTCGAAGGCGGCGAACTGGACTATGTGACCGGTGACTACCTCGCCGAACTGACGATGCTCATCCTCGGTCGCGACCGTCTGAAGAATCCGGAACTCGGCTACGCCAAGACGTTCCTGCGGCAGGCCGAGGACTGCATGGGGCTCGCTCTCGACAAGGGGGTGCGGATCGTCGCGAACGCCGGTGGTCTCAACCCCGCGGGTCTGGCTGCGGCGCTGCACACGGTTGCGGATCGGCTCGGTCTGTCACCACGCATCGCCCACGTCGAAGGCGACGATCTCCTCACTCGCATCGACGAGTTCGGTTTCGTCGCCGACCCGCGCCCGCTCACCGCGAACGCATATCTCGGTGCGTGGGGCATCGTGCGGTGCCTCGATGCCGGAGCCGACATCGTCGTGACCGGACGCGTCACCGACGCTTCGGTGATCGTCGGTCCCGCCGCCGCCCACTTCGGTTGGGCACCCGATGACTTCGACGCACTCGCGGGTGCTGTTGTCGCCGGGCACGTCATCGAATGTGGTACCCAGGCGACCGGCGGAAACTATGCATTCTTCGTCGAACTCGACGACCTCGTCCGCCCCCGGATTTCCCATCGCCGAGATCGAGGCGGACGGCGCGGCGACGATCACCAAGCACCCGGGTACGGGAGGAGCCGTCACCATCGGCACGGTCACCGCACAACTGCTGTACGAGGTGACGGGCGGACGCTACGCGAACCCCGATGTCACCGCGCGCATCGACACCGCCACGCTGAGCCGGGAAGCACCCGATCGTGTCCGCATCACCGGCGTGAAGGGCGAGCCGCCCCCACCGACCCTGAAGGTGTGCCTCAACGCGCTCGCCGGGTTCTACAACGAGGTCGTCTTCGTCCTCACCGGACTGGACATCGACGCGAAGGCCCAGTTGGTGCGATCTCAGATGGAATCGAATCTGCCGAGGCGGCCTGCCGAACTCGAATGGACTCTCGCTCGCACCGACCATGCCGATGCCGACACGGAGGAAACCGCGAGCGCTCTGCTGCGCTGCACTGCGCGCGATCCCGATCCCGACGTCGTCGGACGCGCATTCACCTCCACGGCGGTCGAGTTCGCCCTTGCAAGCTCTCCCGGGTTCTTCGTCACCGCTCCGCCCGGCCCGGGCACCGCCTACGGTGTCTACACGGCCGAGTACGTCGAGGCGACCCGCGTGCCGCACATTGCAGTGTTGCCCGACGGCACCCGCGTCGACATCCCGGCCGCGGCGACCACCCGGACCCTCGAACCGTTGCCGGACCCGAGTGTGCCCGCGCCGCTGTCGCCCGGACAGACTCGTCGCGTTCCGCTCGGCACGATCGCCGGTGCCCGCAGCGGCGACAAGGGCGGTGACGCCAACATCGGGTTGTGGGTCCGATCCGACGACGAATGGCAATGGCTTGCAAACACTCTCACCGTCGACACGCTGAAGGACCTGCTCCCCGAGATCGAACCCTTGCCTGTCACACGTCATCTGCTCCCGAACCTGCGGGCCGTGAACTTCGTAATCGAGGGAATCCTCGGTCGTGGCGTCGCCTCCCGTGCCCGCTTCGACCCCCAGGCCAAGGGCCTCGGTGAATGGTTGCGCGCCCGATACCTCGACATCCCCACCGTCCTGCTGGAGAAGCACACGTGAGCACCTTGATCTCGACCCTGGATGCCGGCTCCACCGAATACGGCGCAGCCGCCGATACAATGCGTGCTCGCCTGGCCGAACTCGACACAGAACACGGCAAGGCCCTCGCCGGCGGGGGAGAAAAGTACGTCCGGCGACACCACGACCGAGGCAAGTTGCTTGCGCGGGAGAGGATCGAACTGCTCCTCGACCCCGACTCGCCGTTCCTCGAGCTCTCACCGCTCGCGGCCTGGGGCACCGAGTTTCCCGTCGGCGGCAGCGTCGTCACGGGCATCGGTGTGGTCGAAGGCGTCGAATGTGTCATCGTGGCCACCGACCCCACCGTGCGCGGGGGAACCAGTAACCCGTGGACGCTCCGCAAGACGTTGCGTGCCGACGACATCGCCCTGCAGAACCGGATGCCGCTGATCTCCCTCGTCGAATCCGGCGGCGCGGATCTGCCCACGCAGAAAGAAGTGTTCATTCCCGGTGGCCGGCTCTTCCGCGATCTGACCCGGTTGTCGGCGGCAGGTATCCCCACGATCGCGGTGGTCTTCGGCAATTCGACCGCCGGCGGCGCATACATCCCCGGCATGTCCGACCACGTCGTGATGATCGAGAAGCGGTCGAAGGTGTTCCTCGCCGGCTCGCCGCTGGTGAAGATGGCCACCGGTGAGGAATCCGACGATGAGTCGCTCGGCGGCGCCGAGATGCACGCGCGTATCTCGGGTCTGGCCGACCACTTCGCGGTCGACGAACAGGACGCGGTGCGCATCGGTCGCAGCATTGTGCGGCGCCTCAACTACCGCAAGGCCGGCCCTGCACCCCCGACGGACGTACGCGAACCGCGGTACGACGCCGAGGAGCTGCTCGGGATCGTCCCTGAGGATCTTCGGCAACCCTTCGATCCGCGTGAGGTCATCGCCCGCGTCGTCGACGATTCCGACTTCGACGAGTTCAAACCGCTCTACGGGTCGTCGCTCGTGACCGGCTGGGCACAGGTGCACGGCTATCCGGTCGGGATTCTCGCCAACGCGCGCGGCGTGCTGTTCAACGAGGAATCGCAGAAGGCAGCCCAGTTCATCCAACTCGCGAACCGTGCCGATACGCCGCTGTTGTTCCTGCACAACACCACCGGGTACATGGTCGGTCGGGAATACGAGGAACGCGGCATGATCAAGCATGGGGCGATGATGATCAACGCGGTCGCCAACTCCACGGTGCCGCACATCTCCATCCTCATCGGCGCGTCCTACGGCGCCGGTCACTACGGCATGTGCGGACGTGCCTTCGAACCGCGGTTCCTGTTCGCGTGGCCCAGCGCCAAGTCTGCGGTCATGGGCGGTGCCCAACTGGCCGGGGTCATCTCTCTCGTCGGACGCGCTGCCGCGCAGGCACGCGGCCAGGACTTCGACGAGGCCGCCGACGAGGCGATGCGCGCGGCCGTCGAGAACCAGATCGAAGCCGAATCGCTGCCGATGTTCCTGTCCGGTCGTCTCTACGACGACGGCATCATCGACCCCCGCGATACCCGCACTGTGCTGGGACTGTGCTTGTCGGCTGTTGCCACCGCCCCGATCACAGGTGCCGAATCCTTCGGCGTCTTCCGGATGTGAGGTTCCCGTGACCGAATCGACCATCACCACGGTGCTCGTGGCGAATCGCGGGGAGATCGCCCGCCGCGTGTTCGCGTCGTGCCGTCGGGCCGGACTGGGGGCGATCGCAGTGTTCTCCGATGCCGACGCGAACAGTCCGCATGTCGGCGACGCCGATGCCGCCGTGCGACTTGCGGGAGTCACCCCTTCCGAGGCCTACCTCGACGGGAAGAAGATCGTCGCGGCAGCGTTGGCGACGGGCGCCGACGCGGTCCACCCGGGTTACGGATTACTTTCCGAGAACGCACGATTCGCGCGCGAAGTGCTCGAGGCGGGGTTGATCTGGATCGGACCGCGCCCGGAGTCGATCGAACGGATGGGCTCGAAGGTCGAGGCCAAGAAGATCATGGCCGACACCGGTGTCCCTGTTCTTGCCGAACTCGACCCTGCCGACATCACCGACGCCGACCTCCCGGTGCTCGTCAAGGCCTCCGCAGGCGGCGGTGGGCGCGGAATGCGGGTGGTGCGGACATTGGCCGACCTGCCTGGGCAACTCGACGCGGCCCGCCGGGAGGCCGCGTCGGCGTTCGGCGACCCGACGGTGTTCTGCGAGCGGTATCTCGAGAACGGGCGGCACATCGAGGTCCAGATCCTCGCGGACCGCCACGGCACGGTGTGGGCGGTGAGCGAACGCGAATGCTCGATCCAACGTCGCCACCAGAAGGTGATCGAGGAAGCCCCCTCGCCGCTCGTCGACGCGATCGAGGGGATGCGCCCACGCCTGTTCGACGCCGCCCGGCGCGCCGCTCAGGCCATCGGGTACGAGGGCGCCGGCACCGTCGAGTTTCTCGCGGACCGCTCGGGGCGGTTCCACTTCCTGGAGATGAACACGCGCCTGCAGGTCGAGCATCCCGTCACCGAATGCACGACCGGGCTCGATCTCGTCGATCTCCAGTTCCGCATCGCCGACGGTGACCTCCTCGACCCCGAACCACCCCCGGTACACGGCCATTCCGTGGAGGCCAGGCTCTACGCCGAGGACCCGGCCCGAGACTGGCAACCGCAGTCCGGCACCGTGCACCGTTTCGCGCTGCCGCAGGAGGCACGCGAGTTCGACGTGCTCCGGCACACCGGTGTGCGCGTCGATTCCGGTGTCCTCGCGGGATCGGAGGTCGGGGTCCACTATGACGCGATGCTCGCCAAGATCATCTCGTACGCACCGACCCGTGACCGCGCGGTGCGGCTGCTGGCATCGACGTTGACGCGCACCGAGATCCACGGCATTGTCACCAACCGCGACCTCCTCGTCGCGGTGCTGAAACATCCCGCCTTCCGTGCGGGGGAGACCGACACCGCCTTCTTCGACACCCACGGACTCACGGAACTGTCGGCACCGCTCGCCTCAGCGCACGCGGAAGCGGTGTCCGCGATCGCCGCTGCTCTGGCGGAGTCGGCCACCAATCGCACCGCTGCCACGGTGAATGCGGGACTGCCCTCGGGATGGCGGAATCTGCCCTCGCAGCCGCAGGCCACACGATTCACGGGCGTCCACAATGACCACGTGGTGCGTTACCGAGTCACCCGCGACGGTGTCCACGTCGACGGCCGTGACGACCTCGGTGTCGTCGGGTTCGCCCCGGATCGCGTGGTTCTGGACGTCGACGGTGTCCGCCGGCATTTTGTGGTGGCGCGATACGGCGACGCGGTGCACGTCGACTCGTCGCTCGGACCGGTGCGCTTGACTGCGGTGCCGCGTTTCGTGGACCCCACCGCCCGAATTGCTGCAGGATCACTGCTCGCACCCATGCCGGGATCGGTGATCCGGCTCGGCGCTGCCGTCGGCGATGTGGTGGAAGCGGGGAGGCCGCTCGTGTGGCTCGAAGCGATGAAGATGGAGCACACCGTCACCGCACCCACTGCCGGCACGCTCACGACGCTCGCCGTCGAAGTCGGCGATCAGGTCGCCGTCGGCACCGTCCTCGCTGTCCTCACCCCGCACGACGTGTCCGCACCGGTCGAGAGCCCCGACAGCGAAGGGGGCCACCACATCGAGGAGTTGTCATGACCGAACCCGATCCGGTGGTGGTGCGCTACGTCGTCGACCACGGCGCTGCGACACTGACCCTCGACTCCCCGCACAACCGCAACGCCCTGTCCGTACCGCTGCTGACCCAACTGAGCCGCGGACTCGTCGACGCGGCCGCCGACCCCGCCGTCCGCGCGGTCATCCTCACCCATACCGGTGGAACATTCTGTGCCGGAGCGGATCTGAGCGGATCTTCCGGATCCGCGCAGGAAACGGCTGCCGCACACACCCGCGACATGACGGCCTTGCTCCGGCAGATCCTGGAGCTCCCCAAGCCGGTCTTGGCCCGCATCGACGGGCACGTCCGCGCCGGCGGCATGGGTCTGATCGGTGCCTGCGACATCGTGGTCGCCGGGCCGGCGTCGACGTTCGCACTTACCGAGGCACGGCTCGGTCTGGCCGCGTCGATCATCTCCTTGACCGTGCTCCCGCGATTGTCGCCGCGCGCAGCGGCACGGTACTTCCTGACCGGCGAACGGTTCGGTCCCGAGGAGGCGTCCTCCGAGGGTCTCGTCACCCTGTCGGTGTCCGATACCGACGCTGTCCTGGTGGAGTTGCTCGCGGAGATCCGTGCCTGCTCACCGCAGGGTCTGGCCGAATCGAAACGCCTCGTCACGCAGCGGATCCTCGAGGACTTCGATCGTTACGGAGACGACCTGGCAGCACGTTCGGCGCGGATGTTCGGTTCCGAGGAAGCCGCGGAGGGGATGACGGCGTTCCTACAGAAGCGGCGCCCGTGGTGGGACATTCGGTGAGAGGGTGTCACCCGAGGCCCTGCGTCATTTTGTGCGGAGCGAATACCGATCCTGCCGATCTCGTCACCGGGCGCCGGGTGCGCGAAACGACCGTCTCCACCCTGCTCGGCGACGCGGTGCTGAAAGATCGTGGCACGCCCGGGCATCGGGTGGTCTCGATCGCATCGGATCTCGCCGGAGAGAACGGGTTCGAAATCGACGGCGACTCGGTGCTGCTGGATCTGCCGCCCGATCGCGGCCCGACGTCGTCCGCGCGCTCGTCGCCGACGGCGTGGATGTGTTGTCGGTCGGACCGGCCGAACGCATCCTCGAGGACGTGTTCCTCGAAATGACCACTCGTTCCACACCCACGAAGGGGGCGTGACATGTCCGCCTCGACACTCCGCTCGCACTCCGATTCCACCTCACTTGCCGAACGGCACAACACCGTTGCTCGGAGCTTGCGTGCCGAGTTGTACCGGTTGCGTTCGTGGCCGGCGATGTGGACGACGGTCGGCACGTGGTTCCTGCTCGCGATGGTTTTCGGCTACGTATTCCCGTACGTCTCCTACACGACCCGAACGGCCGGCTTCCCCACGGAAGGGGAGCCGACCGAAGCGTTGCTGCAGAGCGTCCTGCCCGAATCGATCCCTGACTTCCTGGTCCAGGGCACACCGTTGTTCGGTGGTGCGCTCGTGCTCGTCCTGGGTGCTCTCATTGCCGGGAACGGGTACAGCTGGGGAACGTGGAAGACCGTGTTCACTCACGGCCGTCTGCGCCCGACAATCGGTGCCCTGCTCGCTCTTGCGGTGATCGTTGCCGCGATGGTGGTCGTCACCGCTGTGCTGTGCACGGTCGTGTCTGTCTCGCTCGCCACGATCGAAACACAACCGCTCACGATGCCGTCGGCCGGCGCACTTCTTCGCTCCGCGGGTGCGGCGTACCTCGTGTTCATGATGTGGGGAACGATCGGCTTCGCCCTCGGCACCTACGCCCGCAGTGCGGCGCTGTCGGTCGGCCTGGGGCTGGTATGGACGGTTGTCGTCGAGAATCTGCTGCGAGGCGTCGGCTCCGCGCTGCAGCTCGTCGAGGACGTGACGGCCTTCCTGTCGGGAACCGCAGCCGGATCGCTCGTCGGCGCGGTGACCGGGGGAGGGGAGGGCACACCCGGGGTGGTGGATGTGATCTCGGGACCGAGGGCGCTCATCACCGTCGCCGCCTACATTGCCGTCGCAGTGGTCGCCACCGGGATTCTGGTGCGGAGCCGGGACGTGAACTGACCGCAAAGATTCTGCCGGTGGGATAACCGGAACAGGGCCGGGGTACCCGATCGAACATGACGACCAGCTCGAGGGGCCCTGGCGATTCGAACCCCGATTTCTCGCCGCCCGCGCGACGTAGCGATACTCCGGTACCGCCATCCGGGGCGACACCGGATCCGGACGCTCCCAGCAGGCTGCATCCCGACGTCGCCCGGGGCAAAGGCATCAGAGGCACCCGCACCGGGGCGTTGTGGACTGCCCTGATCGTCGGTGTGTTGATCCTGCTGTTGCTATTGGTGTTCATCCTGCAGAACCTGGACAGCGTCACCCTCGAACTGTTCGCGTGGGACTTCTCGTTGCCGCTGGGTGTGGCACTGCTGTTCGCTGCGATCGCCGGAGCGGTGATCGTCGGCCTCGCTGGGGGTCTGCGGATTCTGCAGCTCCGCCACGCCGCCAACCGGCAACGCGCACGCACCGTCCGGTAAGACAGATCTCCGACTGCAGTACACCCACGCCGGCCGCTCTTCCTTCGTAGAGTGAAAGATCTCGAGTGGGGAGAACGCCATGGCCGCCACAGGACCGACCGACACCTCTCCTGTGCGCGGCGGGGCGGCGGCCACGATCGGCGTCGAAGAGGAATTCGTCCTGGTCGATCCCCGTACCGGTCGTCCCCTCCTGCGCAGTCTCGACGTGCTCGCGGCCGGACGCACACTCGGCATCGAGCTCGAGGTCGAGCTCTCCCCGTGTCAGGTCGAGACCGCCACCACGGTATGTACACACCTGCAGGACCTACGCGAAGAGCTGCGCCGCTCCCGCGCGACGGCCGCCGACGCCGCAGCGCGCGCAGGATGCCGGCTCGTAGCGGTCGGCACACCGATCTTCGAACCTCCGAGCGGATCGGTCACCGTCACGCCTCGCTACCAACGCATGGCACAGCACTATCGTGGCGTCACCGACGGCGTGATCTGCGGATGCCACGTGCATATCGGTGTCGACGATCGTGACCGCGCGGCCCAGCTCATCAACCATCTGCGCCCATGGCTTCCCGCCCTGCTGGCGCTGACCGCCAACTCGCCGATCACCGACGGCCGGGACACCGGATATGCCAGCTGGCGATACCTGCGGTGGGGGCGCTGGCCGAGCGCGGGACTGCCCCCGCAGTGCGCCTCGGCCGCGGAATACGACGCGGCGGTCGAATCGCTGCTCACCACCGGCACGATCCTGGATCCTCGAATGGTCTATTGGGATGTGCGGATCTCCGCGCGTCATCCGACCCTCGAGATTCGCATCGCGGACGTGCCCGCGACCGTCGAAGAGACCGTCACGCTGGCCACCTTGGTGTATGCATTGGTCGCCCAGGCGACGGCGTCGATCGAACGCGGTGAGGCGGCGCCTTCGGTCGATCAGGAGCTGCTGCGCGCGGCGTGCTGGAGAGCGGCCCGGGACGGTCTGGCGGGGCACGGCGTCGATCTCGGCTCTGCGCAGTTGGTTCCGGCTGTCGACCTGATCCGACGCCTGCTCGCTCAGCTCCGGCCCGTCCTCGAGGAACTCGGCGTCTATTCCTCCGTGCACGACGCTCTGGCGGTGACCCTGGACCGAGGCAACGGCGCGATCCGGCAACGTCGTGTCCTCGAGAGCGGTGGTTCCTTCACCGAGGTGGTTGCCGACGCGGCGCGACGCACTGTGGGGGGTTGACCCTCGGCCGTGGTTGCCGGCAGCGCCTGGAACGCACCTGTTGCTACACCGTGGCGCGAGTTCGAATCAAATGGAATTACCCCCCGAGTGAGGGATGGTTCTCGCCCTGCTGCGTCGGCCGAGCCTTCGATAGGTCGATGCATCGGCACCGCGACGCCGGTCGCACTCGAGCATGCGCAACGGCTCCTAACCGACTGTCATGTCACCGCACCGTTCGTCGAGTCCGAGGGTGACGACTACGAACTCACCATCTGCCCCGCCGTCGACGGCACGGCGCGCGTCGGTCGCATACATGCGAAGGGCCGAGCTGGCGGAGATTCGACGTTGTTGACAGCAGAGCACCAGGCTCGACACTGATTTCATGCCAGCCGAACTGCGCTCTGTGACCGTGCACATCGACACCGGTCGTTGGAGCGAGACGGTTCTCACCGAGGTGAGTTTGGAGGTTCCGGCCGGGTGTATCACCGCCCTGCTGGGAGGTCCCGGTGCCGGGAAAACGATGATCACCTATGTCCTCACCGATCGTCTGCCCGTGACCGCGCAGATCACCGGCGAGGTGCTGATCGAGGGCACCGTCGGCTACATACCCCAGGACGGCATCGACGCCTTCGTCCCCGACCGCACCGTCGGTGAGCAACTGCGGGAGCTCGAGCAGCCGCAGGGCAAGCGGACCGTCGCTCGAGCGTGTGAGGCGGTCTACTATCCGGTGGACGCTCTCGCGTCTTTGCCGAAACACCATTCGGCTGGGCAGATTCAGCGCGCGGCCCTCGCGGCGGCCTGCTCGTTGCTCCCGACATTCTGATTGCGGACGGTCCGACCGCCTCTCTGGACCGGGGGACCGCATTCGGCGTGTGGACATCGCTTCGCGAGTGTGCTGACAGCGGGACGGCTCTGCTCGTGGTCACCGGCGATGTCCCCATGCTCACTGCCACCGGCTACGCAGATCTGATCGCGATCGTCGAAGAGGGACGGTTGCTCGCTATGGGGACCATGGAGGAACTAGCAGATTCCGCGAGCCCGCGGGTGCAGTCGTACTTCCGGCCGGGACTCTGAGATGTTCCGAACGGCGGGTGCCCTGCCGACAGGACCCCGTCCGAAGGCTACGAAGGTCCGGTCGGTTGTCGGGAGTACCGAGATGCCCGGACGGGTCTAACACCGGTCCTGAACTGGGGCGATGGCACGTCCTCCGGTCTGGGTAGCCTCACTGCCGGCGCTGGGAAACGCACATCCTCGGAGCGGTTCTCATCCGGAGAAATACGTGATCGCCCCTGGTCACGGTGTTTCGCCGAAGTCCTCGGGGGTGAAGTCGCGCAGCTGCCCGTTGACTACGTATCCACGATGTTCGAGGGTCTGGAGCGCCTCGATGTACTCCTCCCGGCTGGTGTCCGGGTGGGTGCGTAGTCCGTCGACGGTCGCCGGGTACCCCGGCCCGTGGCTCATGAGGTCGACCAGGGTCCAGAGTGCGACGGGATCTCCTATGAGGTCTTCACTCCACCGGTGTGGGATGTTGACGCCATCGGAGGTGGCCATGGGAGGCAGGGTGTTGTCGCTCATGGCCTCGACAGTAGGTCGCAGGCGGCCCCGGAGACAGGGGTCGACCCGACTAGCCAGTACACCGAACCGTCCCACTCGGCGGACTGCCTCCGCGTCGATATGCCGGCCTATGACGGACGGGCCCCTGTGAACCAATGGGCTCAACTCACGCTGAAACGCAGGGCGTAAGCGCACCGCCTCACGATGCCGCAGGTATTGTCACGACGTGACTGATCGTCGAAAGATCCTCTACGTCGACCTCGACAACACGCTGGTTCACTTCAAGTCCGGAATCGATCGGCTCGGCGCTGCCGATTTCCAGGAATACCAGGACCGCTATGACGAGGCACCCGGGATCTTCGCGCTGATGGATCCCGTCGACGGTGCGATCGAAGCATTCACACTGCTGGCCGAACACTTCGATGCGTACATACTCTCGACTGCTCCGTGGAAGAACCCGTCAGCGTGGTCGGACAAGCTGCTGTGGGTGCAGAAGCATTTCGGCATCGAGCCCACCTCCGTCGCCTACAAGCGATTGATCCTGTCGCACCACAAGAACCTCAATCACGGAGACTTCTTGGTCGACGACCGCGACCACAATGGCGCGAAGGACTTCACGGGTGAACTGGTCAAATTCGGCAGCGCCGAGTTTCCCGACTGGGATGCGGTAACCGCCCATCTTCTGGCTGCAGTCAGGAACTAGCGCCATCCCGTAGGCTGCGGACTGGGTCGAAACGATCAAAAAACCTGCAACGCCCACTAAGCAAGTCTTCCTCGGCGTCGTCATTTCTCACGGGTTTGCCATGTGCAGCAGGGTCTTGGCATCGGCATGCGCGAGCAGCGGATTTTCGCAGCTCGGAATAAGTCCTGGGCTCTGCCCCGGTTGTGTGAAATGACAAGTAGATCTGTTGGCGGTTCGAAGGTTTTGAAAAGGCCGGAGTTTCAGTGCTCCCATCCGAGTAGGTCGCAACTGTTTTCCCGCATACCCCCACAGGTGTTGTGACCGGCGACACACGCAGCTCGCCGGTTCTTCTACAGCTCAGGGTGCCGACGAAGTCTTCCTATCGGGGGAGAGACGATCAGCTTCACGCACGCGCGGGCACGATTCGCCTACCGGGCGTCGAACCGTGAGAGCTCTTTCATATGCTTGGCGGTACGCACGCCGTAATCGGCGTCGGTCGCGTACGGTTCCACCGATCCGGACACCGACCGGCGAGTGACGTGCGTCTCGTCTGGGCTGCACCCAACAGCCTGCGACGTGTCAGACGAGCCGGAAAGGCAGAGGAGCGCAGTGAGCACCCCGGAATTGGCACAGTGGAACTCGCAAGAGGCTATTGCGGAAGCAATGATCCCGATCATCGGCGGTCTGCACCGCCGGCATTCGGTCACGATCTTGCTTCACAGCCGCTCCCTCGTGAACAAGTCGGTGATCGGTATTCTGCGGACGCACCGTTTCGCGCGTCAGATCCGCGGCGACGAGCTGTCGGTCGAGGCAACCTTCCCGTTCCTCCAGGCGTTGACCGACCTCGACCTGCAGCCGTCGAAGATCGACCTCGGCCTGCTGGTGACGGATTATCAGGCCCAGGGTGCCGGACGATCCATCCCGGATTTCGTCGCTGAGAGCCTCGCGGATCTGGTCGGCGGCGCGCAGACGAGCCCCGCGAAACCGCAGGACGTGGTCCTGTACGGGTTCGGGCGAATCGGCCGGCTCGTCGCCCGTCTGCTCATCGAGAAGGCAGGCTCGGGCAATGGGCTGAACCTGCGTGCTGTGGTGGTCCGTAAGGGAGGTGACGACGACCTGACCAAGCGTGCCTCTCTGCTGCGTCGCGACTCCGTCCACGGACAGTTCAACGGCACGATCAAGGTCGACACCGAGAACAACGCCTTGGTCGCCAACGGCAATGTCATCAAGTTCATCTACAGCAACGATCCGGAAAGCGTCGACTACACCGAGTACGGCATCGACAAGGCCATCCTGATCGACAACACCGGAATCTGGCGCGACCGCGACGGTCTGTCGAAGCATCTCCGCCCCGGTATCGCCAAGGTGGTGCTCACCGCACCGGGTAAGGGTGATCTCCCGAACATCGTGCACGGTGTCAACCACCGCGACCTCGACCCGGACGAGACGATCGTGTCGTGCGCGTCCTGCACCACCAATGCCATCGTTCCGCCGCTGAAGACCATGGACGACAAATTCGGTGTGGTGCGTGGTCACGTCGAGACGGTGCACTCGTTCACAAACGACCAGAACCTGCTGGACAACTACCACAAGGCCGACCGTCGCGGACGTTCCGCGCCGTTCAACCTGGTGCTCACCGAGACCGGCGCCGCTTCGGCGGTCGCGAAGGCGCTTCCCGATCTGAAGGCGAAGATCACCGGCAACTCGATCCGCGTTCCTACGCCGGATGTGTCCGTCGCGATCCTTCACCTTCAGCTGACTCGTGAGACCACCAAGGAAGAGGTGCTCGAGCACCTGCACCAGGAGTCGCTTACCGGTGCGCTGCGCCGCAACCTCGACTACACCTCGGCCACCGACGCAGTGTCGAGCGACTTCATCGGCTCGCGCGCGGCGTGCATCATCGACGCCAATGCAGCGATCGTGGATGGCGACACCGCCATCCTCTACGTCTGGTACGACAACGAGTTCGGTTACTCGTGCCAGGTCGTGCGAACGGTCCAGTACCTGTCGGGTGTGGAATACCCCGTCTATCCCGTCACGGAAGCCGGCCCCGTGGAGCACGTCGAGGAACCTGCCGCTGCACAGGCATAACAGTCCTGCGCAGACTGCAGTAACGACAGTCCGCTAGGGACCCGCCGACGAGGGAACCCATCCTTACCTGAGGATGGGTTCCCTTTTGCGTTGGGCCATTGGTGGCGTCGAGGAGGAGTAGCGGCCGTCGAAACTCGGGGGAGGTTGTGTGCGGTTCCGGCGAAGAACACGCACACAACCTCCCCCGAGTTCGTCACTCTGGAACTGATGCACACCGCGCGGTCGGCGAACTCTCCGGCCCGACTCGGTCAGGGCTGGTAGTCGGGGTACTTCGTGTGCAGCTGGAAGTACCCCGTCACGTTCTCGCGGAGCCAGTCCTTGCCGTCCTCGGGTGTGCGACCGTCGCAGATCGCGTCGCCTTCGATGCAGACTCGTTCGACGTGGATCTCACCGAAGTCGTTCCGGCCGCCGCCGAGCGTCACACCGGGAGCGACGGGACCCGGGAACAGGGTCTCGACGCCGCGGTCGTCGCGGGGGTCGGAATAGAGGACGCCCGAGATCCGTTCGGGGGGAACGGACCCGTCGGCTGCGATCTCGGCGAGAACATCGCCCGCGATCGAGGCGCCCTGCGAGTAGCCGAGCACCAACAGGTCCGAGTCGGGGCAGGTGCTGTGTCGGACGGTGATGGTCTGGCGGAGTCGCTGATGCCCGATCTGCTTCGACCTGTCGTAGGCGATGGTGCCGTCGTCGTCGATGCCGTCGAAATCGTCGTGCGAGCCGGTCCCGGGCAACGGCACAACCACTGCGGGGTAGCGGATGTGTTCGACCACGGTGCCGGGAGACTCGAACCGAGCGGAGATCTTCGCCAAGGGGGATGCCGGGTCGATCGAGTCGCGGGTTTCGAAGCCGCGGGTTCCGTCGACGGCGAGGACGTACCGTTCAGGGCAATTGCGGACCGGGTCAGCGGACGCGGAACCGACCGGACCCGCGACGCTCAGACCTGCGGTGAGCAGACCTGCGGCGAGCAGGCCGACGGTGCGTGTGCGTCTGCGATCGATCCGGGACATGCGCGATTCTCCTCGTGTGCCCCCGCCAGACAATAACTGAGGTCGATGATATCGATGTCCCGTTTGTTCGTCATGTTAAGGATGCGTGCTTTTCGGTGATCGTGGTCACCCCCGACCGGTGACTCCGGTGGCATGTCCGTCAGGGCTGGTCGGCCGGGATGCGGGCGGCCAGCTCGGTGATGAAGCCGGCGATCTCGTCGGGGTTCTCTTCGGCCATGAAGTGGCCGCTGGTGGTGCCCTGGTAGGTGAGATCGGGTGCCCACGCCTGCCAGAGGGCCGAGGCGTCGAAGCCCAGTTGCGAGCCCCAGTCCTGGGAGATGACCGCGACGGGCATGGTGAGCCGAGCCCCGCGTTCGCGGTCGGCGAGGTCCATGTCGAGATCGATGCCGGCGGTGGCGCGGTAGTCGGCCACGATCGAGTCGACAGAGTTGATCGAGCTGGTGACGTAGTGATCGCGCTCCTCGGGCGTGAAGGTGGTTCCGGTGGGGTCCCACGCATCGAGGAACGAGCCGAAGAATTCCGGGGCGACAGCGGCGATCATCTTCTCGGGCATCCCTGCGGGCTGGGCCATGAGGTAGAGGTGCCAGGCAACCTTGGCGTTCACGCCCTGAAGTACGGCCCAGGTGTCCATCGTGGGAAGGACGTCGAGGATGCCGAGGTAGTCGACGGCGTCGGGGTGGTCGAGTCCCGCACGGACGGCGACGAGCGCACCGCGGTCGTGACCGACGAGCCCGAAGTGGTCGAAACCGATCTCGCGGGCGACCGCGACGATGTCGTTCGCCATGGTGCGCTTGGAATACGACTCGGGATTGTCGGCCGGGGGTTGGTCGCTGGCGCCGTAGCCGCGCAGGTCGGGGACGATCACGGTGTGGTCGTCAGCGAGTGTGTGGGCGACGTGGCGCCACATGTAGTGGGTCTGCGGGAAACCGTGCAGCAGGACGACGGCCGGACCTTGCCCGCCGATGGCGACGTTGAGCTTCACGCCGCCGTCCCCGGTGATCGTGCGGTAGGTGAAGTCCTCGATGGTGCAGCGGGTCATGGGGTCTCCGTAGTCGTAGTCGTGGTGGAGGTTTCGGGGTGGCCGGAGAAGATCCCGGCGGGCAGGTCCGTTCGGCCGGCGGACGCGGTGAGCGCGGGAATGATGACGGTGTCGACGAGGGCTTCGAGGTAGGTGTCGTCGACGGTGAGACCGTTCGCTCGTCGCAGGAGCAGGACTGTGCCCACGACCTCTTCGTATGCGAATGGTTGAGCGCCCGATGGGAGTTCGCCTCGCGCAACGGCATCGTCGAGGACCGCCTGGGGGAGGCGTGCGCCTGTGGGGCCGACGGTCTCCTCGATGGCGTCGCACAACTCCGGGTCTTCGAGTCCCGCGTGGAGCAGCATGAAGGCGGCGTTGCTGTCGGTTGCGGACATGGTGAGGCTGAGGCGTTGCGCAAGCATCAGCAGATCGTCGCGGAGTGTGTCGCCGCGCCGGAGTGGAACCGCCGAGGGATGCGCAGGGGCGTCCTTCACTGCTGCGAGCACCATGTCGCGCTTGGACGGCCAACGTCGATACAGCGTTGCCTTCGACGCCTGGCAACGTCGAGCGACCGCTTCGAACGTCACGCCCTCGTAGCCTTGTTCGGCCAGTAGTTCGAGAACGGTGGTGGTGATCCGACGCTCGAGTTCGGCGTCGCGTGGACGTCCGCGTTGCGCAGGCGGCTCATTCAGATACGACACGTTCCGTATCGTAAACCAGACGGCCGCTGTTCGGCGAACTGCAGGGTCGACACCCGCGTCTTTCCGGTCGCGGTCGATTGTGATGCACTGTCTCGCTGTCGGCATAACGGACATCGGCGAGGAGATCGGTATGGGATCGAGGTATCACCATCTGGCGTTCGGCCCGGAGGCGGTCGCTCGTCAGGAAGCTGCGGGCAGCATCGTTGCCTATGGTGCCGACCTCGACGAACCCGACCGAGGACCTCAGCCGTTGGGTGACCGGGAACTCGCTCTCGTACGCGAGAGCTTCCAGTTCCACATGGCGACGGTGACCCCGAGCGGATGGCCCTATGTCCAGTACCGCAGCGGACCCGTCGGGTTCCTGCACCACCTCGGTGGGCAGACGATCGGGTTTGCGGATCACCGAGGCAACCAGCAGTTCGTCTCGGTCGGGAACATCGCGGACAACGGGAGGGTCGCGCTGTTCCTCGCCGACTTTCCGCTGAAGAGGCGGTTGAAGGTCTTCGGTACCGCGCGGGTGGTCGATGCGGACGACGACCCGCAGCTTCTCGACCGGCTGCGCGATCTCGGTGACGGTCGGAGAATCTCGGCGCGATGTGAGCGAAGCATCGTCATCGATGTCGAGGCCTTCGACTGGAACTGCTCACGGAGCTTGATCCCGCAGTACACCGACGAAGCGGTCCGCGCCCGGATCCGTCCCTACATCGACGAGATCAACGACCTCCGAGCCGAAGTGGATTCTCTTCGGGCACAGCTGAAGGCGGTGGGGGAGAACTGACGGCCGCCGAGGGGCGCGCGTGCAGGCTCAATCCCGGCCGAGCTGTCCGACAACCAGATGCAGTGCCGCCGTGGTGGTGAGAGTCCGGACCCGTTCGCGGTCTCCGGGGAAGCGGCGGGTGACCGTGTACGTCGGCCGTCCCTCGATCGCGACGCCGAAGCACACCGTGCCCACCGGCTTGGCCTCGGTTCCCCCGTCGGGGCCGGCGACCCCGGTGGTGGAGACCGCGACGTCGACCTTCAGGCGCCGTCGGGCACCCTCGGCCATGGCTGCGGCGACCTGCTCGCTCACCGCCCCGTGTTCCGCGATCATCTCGGCCGGTACGTCGGTCAGATCGGACTTCGCGTCGTTGGAGTACGAGACGACGCCACCCATGACATAGGCCGACGACCCGGGACGGTCGGTGAGCCGCGCGGCGACGAGTCCGCCGGTGCACGACTCCGCAGTCGCGATCGTGCGGCCGTCGAGGACGGCGATCAGCTGGTCGTCGATGGTGGAACCGTCGGTCGAGAAGATCTCGCGTCCATGGTGTTCGGTGAGGACGTCGAGAAGGCGATGGTAGATATCCGCGTCACCGGAGGCGACTCGCGTCACCATGTCGAGTTCGCCGTGTCGGAGACAGGTGGTGATCTCGAGGCGTTCGAGGCCGGCGATCTCTGATTCGGCCCGGCGCAGCGTCTCGGCGAGTTGTGCCTCGTGCAATCCGTAGGCGCGCACGGTGTGCTGCTGCAGGTCGTCGGCTCGCGCCAACACGTCGGCGACCGCGGGGGAGGCGACCGCGCTCGGCCACATCGCCTGCAGCTCACCGGGCGGGCCGGGCAGGATGACGATGGTCGGTACCGGCCGTTCGCCGGTGACCGCGGGGATGACCACGCCCGGCGCTGTACCGGTGGGCGGCAGGGCGGTGGCACCGGCGGGCACGTGCGCCTGCTTCCGGATCCCGATACGCGTCGGCCCGGTGTCGAGATCGGGGGTGTCCGGGCGGAACCGGCGGATGACACCTGCGATGTGTTCTTCGAGTTCGGGGTCGAGCAGCAGTTCGCGATCGCAGTACTCGGCGACGGTGGGGACGGTGAGGTCGTCGGCGGTGGGACCGAGACCCCCGCTGGTGACGATGAGATCGACGCCCTGCTCGGTGAGGAAACGCAGCTGTGCGGTCAGGTCGGCGGGCCGGTCACCGCAGATCGTGATGTGGGCGACGTCGACGCCGAGTTTCAGGAGTTGGTCGGACAACCACGGTCCGTTCAGGTCGGAGATCCTCCCCGTTAGCACTTCGGTCCCGGTCACGATGATTCCTGCACGCACGCTCACGGAGCCGAGCCTAGTCGGCGACGATCATCGTGGACGCCTCACTGCCTTGTTGCGACGGTCTGCGAGGCGGGCGAGCTCACGAAGCATGCCGGGAGCCCGGCGCGCCATGGTCAATACTGCCCGGTCCGAGACGGTCGGGCGTGGTGGCAGCGCAGGCTGTGCAGGACGGGCCCCGACCGTCGCCCTGAACACCTGGACCTGACCGGGCACACCTTTGAGCCGATGCCTGCCCAGGTCGGTGAAATCGAAATCTCCGCCGACCGCAAGCTCGCGCACCGCCTGTGAGCATCGCACCTCGCCAGGCCCGGAGGAGGCAGCGATCCGCGCTCCGATATGGACCGTCATTCCGGTCAACCCGGGACCGGCGCGGGTCACCGACCCGACATGCACGCCGGAGCGCACAGAAAATCCGAGAGTCGATGTCGATCGGATAATCCGGTGCGCGCACTGCAGTGCGGCCACTGGACCGTCGAAGACACTGAGGGTCCCATCGCCCGCGATGCCCACCAGCGTGCCTCCGCCGGCCTCGACCTCCGCACGCACGAGTCGGTCGTGCGCGCCCAGCAACCTCGCGAACCGGTTGTCACCGACCTCAGCGAGCAGGTCGGTGGAGCGGACGACATCGGTGAACAGAACCGCGCCCAGGAACCGATCGGCCTCGACCGGATGGTCCGTGCCGCTGACGAGTTCCTCCACGTGGTCGAGAACAGGAATCAGCACTTCACCCAGGGTTGCGCCGAGGGCGATCGGTGGCAGCTCGTAGAAGCGGCCGTTCGGAATCTGCGCGGCCATCCTGCGGCCGGCCTCTCGAGCGAACAGAGTGTCCGGCTGATGCAACACCTTCGTCGGGCATTGGATTGCCGGCAGAATCAAGGAGTAGTTCGCGCGGAGAGCCCACTCGAGATGTTTCTGGGCAGTTCTCGGTGTGGCGGAGCAGCGTTCGAGCAGCGCCATGATCCGTCGATTGTGTGGGACATCGAGGGTCGGGTGCGCCAGGGACGTGAGCTTCCCTTGACCCCAGCATGCGTACGCATCCCGATACGACTCGACGAACCGGTCTCGCTCGTCAGCAGTCCATCCCGGTGGCGGATCACCGTCGGACAGCAGGGTATCGGACCAGGGTTCGGCGAGGACCAGCCCGGAAACGCGGTCGGGGTGCCGAGCCGCTACCAGGGCAAGGGGCCCGCAGGTGCTGGCTGCGCCGACGAGCGTGGCGCGATCGACCTCGGCGTCGTCGAGCACCGCGACGACGTCGTCGGCCTGCTCCTCGAGCGTGGGGACGTGCTCGACGGGATCGGACAGTCCGAATCCGCGTCGCTGGAAGAACAGCGAACGCGCGAAGCGGGCACAACGTTCGAAGTTGTAGTGGAAGTGCGGATCGGTCCACATCAGATCCGGATGCATCATGTCTTCGAAGAACCACGCGATCGGATGTGGCCCCTCACCCACGATCTGATACGCCAGTGCGGCGCCGTCGCGCTGGATGTACCGCGTCACGGGCGGATCCATGGGAACAACGATAGGCGCCGGTCGACAGCGCGGCGAGTGTCGGCTGTCGAAACCGACCGGCGACGGAAACCGGCCTCTATCGTGAGGTTGCTGAGGAAAGCGTGGTCTTCACGGCGCGTCTCGCATGAGACGGGTGGACGCCGGAGCAGGGGTGTGCTGCTTTCTGTGGTCGCTGCAGCGCTGCTCCTGGGTGTCTTCGCATCAGGGTGCGCTTCGATGCGCGGCGGGGTGGAAGGCAATTTCGGTCGGGCAGCGCAGCAGATCGGTTCGGCGGCGGTCTCGGCTCAGCTGAGCCTGCAGGTTTCGCCGACGGTCACAACACCACCGCCGCCACGGACACCGCCCTGTCGGACATGCTCGAAGAGGTCGACCAGGCCGTCTCGGCAACCGCGGATCGAGAGGTGGACACCCCCGGCCAGGGAACCCTGCGCGCCGAGGTCCTGCAGGCGGCGAACACGGTTAGATGAAAAGTCTCTTCGCCGTCGCTCTCAGAATCCTCACCGCGATCGGGGGATTTCTCGACATCGGTGATCTGGTCACCAATGCCGTGGTGGGCGCGCGTTTCGGGTTGTCCTGGGTGGTGCCGGTAGGCGTGCTGGGAATCTGTGTCTTCCGCAGATGTCCGGCCGCGTCGCTGCGGTCAGCGGCCGAGCCACTTTCGAGATCATTCGCGAACTTCTCGGGCCGCGCATCGCAGTGGCGAATCTGAGCGCGTCGCTTCTGATCAACCTGTCGACGTGGACCGCCGAGATCGGTGGTATCGCGCTGGCGTTGCAGTTGGCGAGCAGTGTGAACCCGAAGATGTGGATTCCGGTAGCCGCCCTGGCGGTGTGGCTGGTGATCTGGCGGGTGAAGTTCTCGGTGATGGAGAACGTCACCGGGGTGGTCGGACTGTGCCTGGTCATGTTCGCAGTGGCGGTGTTCCTTATCGGCCCGGATTGGGAGGCAGCTCGCGAACCAGATGTTCACTCCATCCCTGGCGGACAGCGAAAACCTGGCGGCATATCGGTATTACGCGATCGCGTTGTTCGGTGCGGCGAGGACTCCGTACGAGGTGTTCTTCTTCTCCTCCGGAGCGGTGGAAGAGAAGTGGACGGTGCGGGATCTCGCGAAGTCCCGGCTCAACGTTCTGGTCGGATTTCCCCTCGGCGGCATCCTCTCGGTGGCCATCGCCGCACCGTCGGCGATCGTGCTGATGCCCCCTGCTCGTCCGGTTGTATCGGCCAGTGGGGGAGTGCCGTCGCCGGAGGTCGTCGGGATTCTCCTCTCGCCTCGCCGGCGCGCCGCTGACCGATCACGCCGCGGCCTCGACGATGCTGGGCAGAGTTACCACGCTCCGGCGGCGGCACGTCGCTGCTGCCGACGCCCGCCTCTTCCGTCGTGACGTCGCCTTGCCGGTATCCGCTGCGCACGTCGACGCAACGCCAGCTCGTGCTGCAAGCGCTCCGCAGACAGCTTGCCCGGACCATGAATGCTCGTGCCGTCCGGCCGTTCGATCGTGGTGGCCATCGCCGTGTTTCTCCTCGAGGATCTCGAAATTCGCCAGCGCCCAGTAGTACTCCTCGACAAGTGCTGGGGCAATGGAATTTACGCCATTCTGCTGAGCACGAATGAACACCAGGCGATCACGAGTGACGGCGTTGTGTCCGCTGCCGTGGACCAAAAGCACTTCCGGCCCACGGCCACCGAAACCGAGTCCCGACAGCACGCCGTCGTCGACGGGCACTTCGATACGGGTTCCCGACACCATCACCATCCCTCGCCGTCGATAGCTCGGCGAGACTGTCTACCGCAGAACGTCACCTCCCCCTCATGAGACAACCGATCCATCCGATCGGTCAACGGAATTCGGCCGAGCGCCTTTGCATCGGATCTCAGGCCGCAACAGGCGCGCGACATCCGCACCGCACGGCACGCCCCTGCTCGTCATCGGGAAGCCACCCGTACTCGTCGCAGTCGCCGCACTTCGGGTGGAGGACACGGGGCGTCGACAGCGACCGCCACAACGGCAACCATCCGTGCGCCAGTCGCATCGGATTGCCCGGTCTGTGCACGGATTTCGCTGCCGCAACCAGAGCCGGCACGCCGTGTGTGGCGACGAGTGCTTCGATCGCCGCTGCCGCATCGGGTTTGAGGTAGACGAAGGTCGCGGTGAGTCCGGCCTGCCTGCATGCTGCCGCAAGCTCGACCACCGTGGGACCGAGCGGTGTCTTCGCGACGCGCGGTGTGCGGTTGGTTTCCGTCCTTGGTGTATCGGTACTTGAAAGAGCGCCTGGGTCTCCGATGTCCGCGCTGCCGCGGGTCGGATTCTCAGGCGCCGGGTCGGTGGCGGGACGTTCGTAGATGGTCTGGATGGTGATCCATTGGCCGAGCTCGTTCTGGATCTTCTCGCGTACCAGGTAGCCGAGGTCTGCGAGCTCGCGCAATGCCGAGCGGATGGCGTCGCGACCTTCTTTGGGCGACTGCGCCGCGATCGAGTCGGCGCGGGTGCGCCAGTCGTCGGGCTTGGACAGCAACCAGACGAGCACACCCCGCGCGCGGAAGGACAGCCGCTCGTCGGTGATGACGGCATTGCTGAGGACGGTGAAGTTGGCGGCAAGGCGCGGTCCACGACGCACCCCGCCGGCCAGGGTATTCTGACCCACGTTCGACTCCCTTACAGTCGGACATCCGGCCCGTCGGGAGCTGCAACTCCTGGCGGGCCTTATTCGATTGTGGCCGCGCGGATCGGCGGCGTGCTGGCATCGTGCCACCGTCTGTACAAGGCGCGCAAGGAATCGAGCGGAGGGTGCTCGAGTTTCGGTGTTCTCGACCTCGCTGAGCGGGGTCCGGAACACCGAAGTTTCATCGGCGCTAGGGGGACGCTTCGAACCGCGCCTCGACGTCGGCGGTGAGGGTGACGCGGTCGGGTTCGAAGACCAGCGCGGGTTCGGCGGACTCGGGTGCGCTCATCGCATCCGAGCGCAGCATCGCGGTGCGCATCATCGGAGCGCCGCCCGCGTGGACGGGTGAGGGCTGGGAGCCGAGCATGCCCGGATCGGCGATGGCCACCGCACGAACGGTGTCGAGACCCAAGGACGTCGTGTACGCCTTCGCCTTGTCGAGGGCGTCGCGGACGGCGAGGTCGCGGACCTGTGCGAGTCGCTTCTTTCGCGCCTTGCGGGTGATCCACCACTGGAGATCGGCGACGGTGACCACCTCGAGTTCGGCGACCTGCTCGACGAACGCACCCACAGCGTCGAACTCGTGGAAGGTGACGGTGATCGACGCCGACGAGTTGTACACCCACGGCCGGTTCTTGCCTTCGCGGTTGAACGGGCGCCGCCGGCTGTGGCGTACCCGATCGAAGGTCCACCGCTTCACCGGGTTCGGGGTGCGCTTGTGCAGTTCGGTGACGAGATCGGTGATGGTGGCGACGGCCGCGGTCACCGGTTCGGCGGCCTGCTTGCGCGACGAGCCGTCGGCGTGCACCCGCAACACCGCCGTGCACCGGTTGGGTGCGACGGTGCGCTCGGCGTGGCCGGTGACGGTGATCGTGACGGGAGGCTGGGTCATGCGCACGAGTGTGCCAGCGCGAGCCGTCCCCGTCGGGCAGACGGCACGTGCCACGGTCGGAGCCGTCGAATCCGACCTTCCGGGCGTCGCATTCGTGCCACTCTGAACTTGTCAGAAGTGAGAGGTGTGACTGGTGGGACGACTGGGTATCTGAGTTGGGTCGAACTAGCCAGTGTTCACGAAAGGACTGCACATGCTCGGACTCGGAATCCTCGGTTGGATCATCATCGGTGGTCTCGCCGGTTGGATCGGCAGCAAGATCATGGGCACCGACGCCCAGCAGGGCATTCTTCTCAACATCGTCGTCGGCGTCATCGGCGGCTTGATCGGTGGTTTCCTGCTGAAGGTCTTCGGGGTGGATGTCGAAGGCGGCGGACTGATCTTCAGCTTCCTGACCTGCCTCCTCGGCGCGGTCATCCTGCTGTTCCTCGTCAAGGCCGTCACCGGCCGAGGCGTGCGCCGCTGACCGCTCTGCATCAACGAGGTCCCCGATACAACCCCCGACCGCTCCCGCGGGTGTTTGGGGGGGGGGGCCTAAATAACAAAGGTAGCGGAACCCACAGGGAGCGGGCGTGGTTTTATAAGAC